>CAIYGK010000482.1 GCA_903925725.1 uncultured beta proteobacterium
CGGGTCTGGAAATGCGTTGAACCCATCCAGTACTTCAACGTTCCAAAGACATGTTCAACTGTTCTTCGCCGAATGGACATCGCATTGGGGTTATGGTCCAAACGGTTCTGAACCGTTTCCAATACCTGTTCATGCTCCCAGCGCGAGATGCGGCGGTAATCACTGGGTGTGCATTTGGCTTTCATGGAGCATTGGGGGCAAGCACTGCTCCAGTAGCGTCGTATCTGCAGACCGGCCTCTTCACGGGTGTGACGATGAATTGCCCTCTGGCCAGCAGGGCATCGGTATTCATCATCCTTGGCGATGTACACGAAATCGGCCTTGTCGAAACGACCTTCAGCCTTGGCGTTTGAGGTGGTGGGTTTGGGTATCAGGACCTCTATACCGGCTTGATGACATTTGAGAATCTCTTCTCCCTTGAAATAGCCTCTGTCTGCAATAACGGTGAGGTCTTCTGTACCCATGCAACTGCGTGCCTTGACGGACATGTTGGCAAGCTGTCTACGATCGCTTCCTGTGTTGGTCACCTCATGGGCAACGATCAGGTGGTGCTTTGTATCAACAGCTGTTTGCACGTTGTAGCCCACCACCCCAGTGCCTTTGCCGCGCGTGGCCATGGAGCGTGCATCCGGATCTGTCACGGATATTTGCTGGTCCGGTTCATTGGGAAGCTCTACCTCTTGTTGTCTGAGCTCTTTTAACCTACTCCTCATACTGGCGATCTTCTCTTGCAGGCGCGGGATTCTGGCGGCAGCCACATCAGGTTCCTGCCGGTCAGCGGTGTCCAGGGCTGCGAGGTACTTTGCGATGTTGGCCTCTACCTGCTCCAGGCGTGCTCTCAACTTTCCCTTGGTGAGATTCTTGTCCTGACTATTGACTGCCTTGAACTTGCTTCCATCAATGGCCACGACCGCCTCAGAGAAGAGGTTCAATTTACGGCAGAGCACGACAAATTGGCTACACACATTGCGGATTGCCTTGCCGTTGTCCTTGCGGAAGTTTGCAATGGTCTTGAAGTCCGGTGCCAGGCGACCAGTAAGCCACATCAGCTCCATATTGCGTTGTGCTTCACGCTCCAAGCGACGGCTCGATTGGATCCGGTTGAGGTAACCGTAGATGTAGATCTTGAGCAGTAGGGATGGGTGATAAGCCGGTCGGCCAGTCGCCTCAGGCTGTACGCTATCAAAGCCCAAGCTTGCCAAGTCCAGTTCCTCAACAAAGGCATCGATCACTCGAACCGTGTTGTCCTCGCCGACAAAATCTTCGAGACACTCAGGAAGCAAAATGCTTTGCGATCGGTCTTGACCTTCGATGAATCGCTTCATATGGCAGTCTCCCGCAGTACGAATGATTCAGTTTAAAACAAGGAGACGTTTTTACACAACCTCGGCACTTTGCGGGTCGCCACGAACTGCTTCTTTACGGTGTTGAAATGGAGCGCCGGAAAGCAGACCGTCGTGGACACCCGCCTGGTGTCTTTTTGAGACGGTCGTCAGTCTGAACCCGAAGTTCGATCACTTGGTCTGAAACTGCACCGCGACTCGCAAATTCACATTTGAGTTGGCCGCCGCCCCCGCATTCAAGCGCAACGCGGGCCTTGGCTGTATGCTCGTCGCCGAGCCACACCACTTTCCACCAGGAGCCCGCATGCTGCACCCACAAGCCCGAGCGCTGCTCGAATTCATCGAACAGCGCGGCCTGCCGCCGAC
>CAIYGK010000483.1 GCA_903925725.1 uncultured beta proteobacterium
GCAAGGCCTTCATGAAGGACTGCCTCAGCGCCAAACCCGCCGCAGCGGCATCAGCTGCGCCTGCAGTTCCCGCTACGGCAGCTTCTGGCAAGAAGGGCGCCCAGCAGGAAAAAATGAAGAGCTGCAACAAGGACGCCGGCGACAAGAAGCTCAAAGGTGACGAGCGCAAGGCCTTCATGAAAGACTGCCTTAGCAAGTAAGCAACAAAAAAACCCCGCCGGCTTTGCCCGGCGGGGTTTTCTTTTGGCATGATGCGGCCATGATGCACCGCACTCACCATCTCCCATCCATCTCCTGCGTTGTCCCGGCTTTCAACGAAGCGCGCAATCTGGGCACGGTGGTGCCTGAAATCCTGGCCAGACTTTCGACACTGAGTTCGAAAGTCGAACTGATTGTTGTTGACGACGGCAGTCGCGACAACACCAGCGAGGTCATGCAGGTTCTGTGCACGACCCATCGTGAGCTGGTCTACCTGCAGTTCTCACGCAACTTTGGCAAAGAGCCAGCGCTCACGGCCGGCCTTGATGCAGCTCGCGGCGAGATTGTGATCCTGATGGATGCCGATGGACAGCACCCTGTGAACTTGCTTCCCCAGATGCTCGAGAAATGGCAGCAGGGTTCGGACGTGGTCTATGCCGTGCGCAAGACCCGTGACGACCAGTCGGGCCTGCAGGTCAAGCTGACGGCGATTTTCTACAAGCTTGTGAACTTTGGCAGTCGGGTCAAGATTCCCGCGAACGCCGGCGACTTCAGACTGATGGATCGCAAAGTGGTGAATGCCCTGAAGAGCCTGCCCGAGCGCAACCGCTTCATGAAAGGTCTCTACGCCTGGGTGGGCTTCAACAGTACGGCGATTGACTATGAACCGCTGCCGCGCGCCGACGGCAAGAGCAACTTCGGTCTGCGCGGCTCGTTGTCGCTGGCGCTGACCGGGATTCTGGCGTTTTCGATCACGCCCCTGCGCGTATTGACCGCAGTGGGAATGGCGCTGTCGGCAATCGCTTTGGGCTACGGCCTGTGGGTGGTGGGCGAGTATTTCTTTTCCGGCATTGCCGTGCCCGGCTACGCCACGATCGTCGTCGGCATGATGTTTTTCAGTGGCATCCAGTTGCTCTCCATCGGCGTGCTGGCTGAATACGTAGGGCGCATCTACGAAGAGGTCAAGCAGCGCCCCTCCTACCTGATCAGCCAGCGCACTGGCAGTGGTCTGCCACTGGCCACAGCAGCACAGGGTTTGGGCGCCCAGTTGCCGGAGCAGGAAGCCTCGCTGCTTTGAGCGCATCCACTTTCTGGTTTCTGCTGGTAGGCGCCAGTGCGGCGGCCACCCACATGCTTGTCTTTGCGATGACGCAGAAACTGATGTGGCCCGAGTTGGCCAATGCGCTTGGCTTTTGTGTGGCCTTCTTTGTCAGCTTTGCCGGCCACCGGCTGCTCACATTCAAGGACGCCAAGACCTCGGTCGGCACCAGCCTGGGACGATTTGCCGCGACCGCCATCGCCGGCTTCGCCAGCAACGAATTGGTATTCATGCTGCTGCTGCGGGCGCTGCACTGGCCGGCGCTAGCGGCTTTGGCCCTGGCCCTGGTGCTGGCAGCCGGGCAAACCTATCTGTTGAGCCGGTTCTGGGCCTTTAGGCGCTGAGGCTGGCGCCGACCGGTACAAGAGCCAGCCAGCACCCTCGTAAAACAGCTTCCAGCCGTTCAGATCAACGGACTTCTCGCTGCCGATGCGCAGCACCAACCAGTTGCCGCTCACGGGGGCGGCCTCAGAGAGCACTTCGGGCGCCTGCAGCTGCCTGGCAGCCTGGGCATCAAAATCTGCGCCTTCAAAAAGTTCCCGCTGCCAGCCATCGCCTGACTGACTGCGCAGCAGCGGCCAGTTCTCCAGCACTATCATGGGCTTGCTCGTCTGTGCATAAAACGGCAAGTCGTACGGGTAAGCGCCGGTGACATAAATCGTGTCTGTGGGCGCTGCCGCACAGGCCAACGCCTGCGCCAGGTCCTGCGTGCGTCCGCTGCGCGTGACCTCAGCCACCTGGGTCACGATCGCCAGCGCTATGCCTACATTGACAACACACAGTGCAGCAAATATTCTTCCGGCGCGCGGTCGCCGCGCCATGCTGTGCTGCCATCCCAGTGCGGCCAGCAAGGCCAGCGGCGGCACCACCGGCAGCACGTAACCGACCAGCTTGGAATTCGGAATTGAGAAAAAAAGCGTGATCGATACCGCCCAGATCCAGCACAAGGCAGTCCACTCTCTGGCTACTGGCGGCGCAGCTTGCACTGTCCCCGGGACTTTGCGGCGCAATTCGAGCAGCGCAAAGAACACCCACGGAAACAGCAGCAGGCCCAAAGCCACCAGATAAAACCACCCGGGTTGCGGATTGTTGTAGGTGCTCTCGGTGTAGCGTTTGAAGTGTTGGTTGACGAACATGTAGTCAAACAGCTGCGGGTACTTTTGTTGGGCAATGACAAACCAGGGCAAGGCGATCGCGGCAAACAGGGCCAGCCCACTGAACCAGGGCAGGTAAAGTATTTTTTTGAGTTGCCGGGTCCACATCAACCAGACCAGAATCACCAGGCCCGGCAGGGCAATGCCTATCAAACCCTTGCTCAACATGCCCATGGCGCAGGCCACAAAACCGAGCCGTGCCAGCGCGGCCTGCGGCCTGTCACCCGCCATGAAGGCAAAGGCAAAGCACCAGATCGCCACGCCGATCCAGGTCGCAACAAGCATGTCGTGGTTGATGTACTGGCCACCGAGCAGGAAGCTTAAACTGGTGCCGAGCATGAGCGCCGCGCGGCGCGCCATCTGTTCGGTACTGATGGAGCGAGTCGCCAGATACAGCGCCACCAGCATCAAGCCCACATGCAGCGCCGGCACCAGACGCAGCGCCAGTTCATTGACACCGAAGGTCGCCAGAGAGATCGCTTCAAGCCAATGCAGATAAGGTGGTTTGTGGAAAAACGGAATACCGTTCAGGCGCGGTGTCAGCCAGTCGCCGCTGACGAGCATCCAGCGCCCGATTTCACCGTAGCGGCCCTCGTCGGGTACCGCCAGCGGGCGCATACAGGCCAACGCCAGCAAGCCCAGCCATAGCGCCGCCAGCGTGAGCCATGATTTCTGGCGTTCGGTCAGGGAGGAGGTCACGTCCAAATTTTACCGATCAAAAGAATTTCCTCGAACGATGCGGACCGACGCCCGCTCTAGCGCCGCCGGGAATTGGGCCCCGCTCAGGTAAGCAAACTCCCGCTGCCGGGCTGTGCCAATGGCGTCGTGCAGGGGTGCATCCTGCGCCGGATGGCACATGATGATGGAACGCGCTGGCGCGGCCTGCTGCAACCAGCCCTCCATCAAGGCACGATAGCGGTTCTGATCACCGGCAAAGTCATAGATGCCAAGCAGCGCTGACGCGATCGGGACGCCCGCCTCCGCGGCCAGTCTTTCAAGGGCTGAGGCGCCCATGGCGGCGATGACCCGAGCTTTGACATCGGCATTGCCATCGGGTGCGCGGGAAATCCGCACATAGGGCATGGGCACAGAGCTTGCGCCGTAGCGTTTGACCAGAGCTTGAACAAGTGCTTCGCGAATACCGGCAAATTGCTGCACGTGCTGGTGCCCGTCCACAAAGTCGGGCGGCTCCTTCCAGTGTGCCTCGAAGGCGTCGAGCTGGCGCTCGATCACTGCGCGCGTTCGCTCTCCTGCGCTGGCGCGACCGAACCCACCCAGTGCGGCCTTGACCATGGCTCCACCCAGCGTCAGTCCGTGCCCATAGGCAAACGCAAACTCGCTGGTCCAATCCAGATGCAGACCAACATCAATCGCTTGCGGCAAGTCCCTCAGCAGGGCCACATCCTGCGGCCAGCCGGGCGATAACACCATGACACTCGTGGCACTGATGCGACCAGTACGCGCCAGCGCTGCAATGCCGCGCGAGGCGGCGGAATGTGCGGCGAAATCGTCGGCGCAGACGATGACGTGCTTGAACGGCACACTGCTGGTGTCCATCATGGGGCGCGCCAGAAGCCAGGCTGGGCGTAGTGGTGCTTCAGAAAGTCAATCCACAGGCGCAGCCGCAGCGGCATGTGTTTGGCGTGTGCAAAGACGGCGTAAATGCCATTTGCCGGCGCGGCAAAATCTTCCAACACCGGGACCAGCAGTCCGGCGGCTATCTCGGCCTCGACTTCCCAGGTGCTGCGCCAGGCGATGCCGTAGCCGGCAAGGCACCAGTCGTGCAGAACCTGCCCATCCGAGCAATCGAGCGGACCACCGGGTTTGAGGTAGCTCAGCTCACTGATATTGCCCTTGGGAACCCTGAAAGACCAGCCGCGTGTCTGCGAGGCATCACTCGACAGGGTCAGGCAATCAAACTTCGACAGGTCTACCGGTTGCGCCGGTGTGCCGTGCTGCTTGAGGTAAGCCGGGGTGGCAACGCAGAGTCGGCGGTTGTCCGCCAAACGCACACTGATGAGGCTGGAGTCCGGCAGGTCGCCGACCCGCACCGCGCAGTCAAAACCCTCGGCCGAGAGATCAACGACGCGGTCGCTCAGGTTGAGAGAAATACTGACATCAGTGTGCAATTCACGAAAGCGCGGCACCAGCGGCGCCACGTGACGCCGGCCAAAGCCAGCCGGTGCCGTCACCCGCAAATGCCCACTGGCCTTCACACCACCCGCAGAAACGCTGGACTCGGCGCTGGCAAAGACGGCCAGCAAGCGCTGACAATCTTCGAGGAAGGAACTGCCCTCATGCGTGAGCGAGATGCGCCGCGTACTGCGCACCAGCAACTTGACACCCAGTCGCTGTTCCAGAGCGTCAAGCCGGCGCCCCATGATGGCCGGCGCCACCCCCTCGGCCTTGGCGGCGGCGGTGAGACTGCCGCGCGTGGCCACCGAGACGAAAGATTCAAGTTGCTTCAGCTTGTCCATGGCGGAAGATTACCC
>CAIYGK010000484.1 GCA_903925725.1 uncultured beta proteobacterium
AATTGCAGGTGGCTGCCGCTTATGGGTTAACCTTGCGTCTGGGCGCCTCGCCATCTGCCTCTGCGTTTGCGCAGGCGCTGCTGGCGCCCGCCGCGCAGGAAGTGTTTCGGCGCTTTGGTTTTGCTCCACCTTGAGAAGGATTTTTATGACTATTTCGATGTACCAGGCCAGCGTTCCGTGTTTCGTGCGAACGCTGGGCAATCTGTCGACGATTCTGGACACAGCTCAGGGTTACGTCGATGCCAAAAAGATTGATCCATTGGCGCTGACGAGTTACCGCCTGTACCCCGATATGCTGCCCATGACGCGGCAGGTGCAGATTGCTTGCGATGCAGCCAAGGGACTGGTGGCACGTCTGTCTGGACTGGAAAACCCGGTGCATGACGACAACGAGAAGACGCTGGTAGAACTGCAGGCGCGCATTGCCAAGACCTTGGCTTTTGTGCGGAGCGTGACGCCAGCGCAGCTCGACGGCACGGAAGAGAAAGACATTGTGGTCAAGCGCGGCGATACCGAAACGCATTACCAGGGCATGCAGTATCTGTTGGGCAACGCTCTGCCGAATTTCTACTTCCACGTCACCACCGCCTACAACATCCTGCGCCATAACGGTGTTGAGATCGGCATGCGCGATTACCTTTGCAAGGTCTAGCCCAGAATTGCAACACCCTTGATTTGGGCGTACAGCGACAGGCCCGGTGCCAGGGCCAGCGTGCGGGCCGAGCGCTCGGTGATGCGCGCGAGCAGCGTGCAGCCACCCACATCCAGCGACACCATGACCTGACCCGGGCTGTCGGGTGCGATGGCGCTGACGGTAGCGCTCAGGATATTGAGGATGCTGGTTCCGCTTTGCTTTTGCAAAGTCAGGCTGACGTCACGTGCCTGAATGCGGATGCGCAGGCTCTCGCCGATGTTCATGTTCTGGATCGGCAGACTCAGCAGGCCGCCGCTGAAGATGGCAGTGCTCAGGTGGTCCTGTTCGTCATGTCGGCTCACGGTCAGCGTCAGTACCGCGCCTGCCGTATCGCCATGCGCGAGTGACAGATCAAGGCGTGTTAACAACTCCTCGGCGCGACCGCTGGCAGCGACCTTTCCTGACTCCAGCAGCACCAGATGGTCGGCCAGACGCGCCACTTCGTCGATGGCATGGCTCACGTAAAGCACGGGTATGTCGAGCTCGTTGTGGAGTTTTTCGAGGTAGGGCAGAACTTCGGCCTTGCGCGCGGCGTCCAGCGCTGCGAGCGGTTCGTCCAGCAGCAGGATGCGCGGGCTGCTGGCCAGGGCGCGGGCGATGGCGACGCGCTGGCGCTCACCACCCGAGAGCGCATCCGGCCTGCGCTGCAGCAGGTGCGCTATGCCGAGCAGATCAACACTCTGTTCGAGTGAAACGCGGCGCAGCGCCACTGGCACGCGCTGCATGCCGTAATTCAGGTTTTGTGAAACGCTTAAGTGCGCGAACAGGCTGGCGTCCTGAAACACGTAGCCCAGCGAACGCTGATGCACTGGCACGAAGCTTCTCTTGGTGTCGTCCTGCCAGACTTCATCGCCAACGCACAGGTAACCATTGGCGCGACGCTCCAGCCCGGCGATGCAACGCAGCAGGGTGGTCTTGCCGCAACCGGACGGACCAAAAATGGCCGTGACGCCACGAGCCGGCAACTCCAGATCGACCTTCAGGGCGAAGCCCGGATAGCTGTGCTGCAAGCGTGCGCGGATGCTCATGACCGGCGATTCCAGCCGCGGCTGTAAAGCAGCAACAGCACCAGGAACGAGAAACACAGCATGCCGCCAGCGAGCCAGTGCGCGCTCTGGTATTCGAGCGCCTCGACGTGGTTGTAGATCGCCATCGACAGCACCTGGGTCTTGCCCGGAATGTTGCCGCCTATCATCAGCACCACACCAAACTCGCCCACCGTGTGCGCAAAGCCCAGCACGGCCGCCGTGATGAAGCCCGGTCGCGCCAGTGGCAGTGCCACGGTCAGAAAGGCGTTGAATGGTGAGGCACGCAGCGTTGCCGCAGCCTCCATCGGGCGCTCGCCCATGGCGACAAATGCTTGCTGTATCGGCTGCACCACGAAGGGCATCGAGTAGATGACCGAGGCAACGACCAGACCCGAAAAAGTGAAGGGCAGCAGGCCCAGTCCCAGTTGCTGCGTCACCTTCCCAAGTGGTCCCTCCGGGCCGAGCAGCACCAGCAGATAGAAGCCGATCACAGCCGGTGGCAGCACCAAGGGCAGGGTGACGATGGCTCCGATCACCGTCCTGAGGTTTGAGCGGCCGCGTGCCAACCACCACGCAATCGGTGTTGCTATCAGCAGCAGCAGCACCGTTGTGACGAGCGCAAGTCTGGCTGTCAGT
>CAIYGK010000485.1 GCA_903925725.1 uncultured beta proteobacterium
CTGTCAGCAAGCTCGCGCTGCTGGGGCCAACCGGCCACGGTATGCCGCGATCACCTGTTGCGCTTCGGAACTGGCGCAGCGAGATGCCTGGCGCTGCGCAAGACGCGGTTCATCGGCACAATCTTGCTCAGTTGATGTTGCACGGCAGCGGCGACATCGATTCGCTGGCGCTGGAGATCCATCGCGGCGCCAGCAAACAGACCCGCCTGCGCAGCAAGGAACTGTCCCATACCGATGCAACGCGTCAGGCGTTGGGCCGACTGTCCATTCCGGTGCTGCTGGTCTGGGGCGAACACGACCCGACTTCCCAGATCCCGGCTACGGCACAAGCCCTGCTCCAGGGCCACCCGTTACGCCGCAGCATTCTGATCGCTGGTGCCGGACATTGGGTCCAGTACCAGCGCCCGAATGAAATCAATTCCCTTCTTTGCGATTGGTTCTGATGCGCTTGGATGAAAAAGCCGGCTCGTTCTCCAGGGGCGGGAGCGACTGGCTCGTCTGTAGCAGCCATTCCCGGAACAGCCGCGTCTTACGGGTTTCGCGCTGGTGCAGGGGGCGCAGCAGGTAGTAGGCACGATCACTGCGGATGGGCATCCAGCGCGAATGGGAGAAGGGCCGCACCAAAAGGCCGTTCTCTAAATCCGACGATATCAATCGGGTCTGACCGATCGCCATGCCAAGACCGTCTACGGCAGCCTGAAGCGTCAGGATCGAACTGCCGAAACTCATGCGGGCGCTGTCTGCACACATCGCCTTGAGCTCGTTGACTTCGAGCCAATCGTCCCAATCCTTGCGCCGATAGTGGGAAACCAGCAGTCGCTGGCGCAGCAGCGATTCCGGATGCTGCTGATCTGGCGCATACTGAGCCAGAAATCGTGGCGAACAAACCGGCTCAATCTGATCCGGGAAAAGGAAGTCAGCCTGGACGTTGGGCCATTGACCATCGCCAAACTGGATGGCCATATCGACCGGATCACGATCAAAATCCACATCCGGGACGGCAGTGCTCAGACGTACCTCAATACCAGGTCCGAAATTCTGAAAATCAGGCAGACGCGGAATCAACCATTTGACAGCAAAGGTTGTGTACGTGCGCACCGTCAGCACGCCCGCGTCGCTGGCGCTGAGCAACTCTTCCGTGGCGCTGGCAATCACGCTAAAAGCGGGCACGATCTGATCAGCAAAGGCCCTGCCAACTCGGGTCAAACTCACGCCGTGGCGCTGCCGACGCAGCAGATCAACGCCTAAATAGGATTCCAGCACAGCGATCTGTCGGCTCACAGCCGACTGCGTCACATGCAGTTCATGTGCCGCACCGGTCAGATTCTCGGTACGTGCAACGGCTTCGAAAACCTTCAGCGGATTCAACGGGGGAATTCGGCGCGACATGTCCTTTTGAAACTCTTTCTTATCAACGTACTCCCATCTGTCTGGTCTTCTGGTGCAAGCTCAGTTCAAGATTGCACGCCAGATGTTGCAGGAAGTACTTTTTATTATGCCTGCGTGCAGGATCGGAATCGCCTGGCCGATGGCGCTGGAAGAAAATCAGAAGGTTATAGCCACCTGACCCACACCATGTCCCATCAGCCGCTCAGCGGCGCCGAACTGGCGCAACGTCTCCTCAATCCGCGAAGCATTGCCATCGTCGGCGCCTCTGACGATCCTGGCAAGACCTCGGGTCGGCCCTTGCGTTTTTTACGCCAAGCGGGTTTCCCCGGCCGCATTTACCCGGTCAATCCGCGCCGCGCGCAAATCCAGGGAGAAGCGGCCTGGCCGACGCTGGCCGACCTGCCAGAGGTTCCAGACCACGTCTTCGTGCTCACGACAACCGAGACCGTGATTGACACGGTGAACGAATGCGCGCGCCTGGGCGTCAAACTGGTGACAGTGCTGGCCAGTGGTTTCTCCGAATCAGGCAGCGCAGGCGCGGCGCGCGAAAATGAACTGCGCAGCATTGTCCAACAGAGCGGCATCCGACTGCTCGGGCCAAGCAGTTTGGGGGTGATCAATCCGCGCAGCCGGCTGGTGCTGACCGCCAACGCCGCCTTCGCCGAGCCTGACATGCCAATTGGTCGCCTCTTCGTTGCATCGCACAGTGGCAGCATGATCGGCGCCCTGGTCTCGCGAGGACGCGCCCGCGGCGTTGGCTTTGCGGGTCTCGTGTCAGTCGGCAATGAAGTCGATTTGAGCATCGGTGAAATCTGCGCTGCCACACTGGACGATGAGGGCATCGA
>CAIYGK010000486.1 GCA_903925725.1 uncultured beta proteobacterium
ATACCAATTGCAAAAACCGGGGCAGCGCCGTCCAGCTGCGAGAAGTCGAGTGCAACTTAAACTACCTTCAAGTCTGTCCGGACTCTGGGGTCCACTTCAGGGCAGACTGATGCATCGTCGAAAAAACTACCAACTGGAGCCATCTGTTGGGGCATGCAGTCCAACCGATCCGGCCACGACCGGCGCGGCATCACCTTCAACGGCATGTATCGACATCAGAGAGGCGACCGGCCAAAGACGCAGCGGCAGCAACGTTCGTCAACTCGACCTGAGCAAATGGCTTGGGCACGGGGTTGATCCTTGGGTTTATGCCTGTACTGACATCCTGCGCTATCTCTTGCAGCGGGGTGACCGGCAGATCGCCACCATTGTGAATTACGGCTACTCAGGGGTGCCGAAATTTCTCGAGTTTCTCAGCACACAGCGTCATACCGAATACCCACTCACACCTGCCGACCTCCAGTCGCAGCATCTGGTGAAGTTCGTCGCCTGGATCAAGTTGCAGTACCCCGAACGCGCGACGGCCAAATCAGTCTACAGCGGTCTACGGGCTGTGCTTCTGGCGATGATAGCGCGCGGCCTCATCCGCGCAGATCGCGCCCATTTTTTTCCTGCGCGCCCCTTTCCGAATTCTGCCTCCACCAAGATGGGCGCAACACCTCTGTCCATAGCCGAAAAGGAGCGCATGGCTTGCGCGTTGCGGCAAGACCTCATTGCACTTCACCACGGGCAGTATGACCAGGCGATGTCCCAAGCGCTGACGGTCTATCTGCTGGCAGTCGCGCTGCGTACAGGCGGCAACACCACGCCCTTGCTTGAAATGACCCGCGACAGCCTGAAGCCACATCTCTTGCCCAACATGATGCGCATTGACCTCGTCAAGCACCGTAGTGCCACCACACAGGTCCATGCCTTGCGGCGTCTCGAGTCGCTCGGCGAAAGTCTGACAGTGCCAATGGATGGTGTCGCCATTTTGAACAAAGTCATTGCCCTGACCGAACCGTTGCGTGCGCAGGCGCCACCGCATCTCTGCAAAATGCTGTGGCTGTTTCAGATAGAGGCACCAATCCAAAGGGGAAAGATCGCGATACTGAGGAGTCAGCTGCTGTTTCGCAACATCAAGCAATGGGTTAAACGCCACAGCCTGCTCGGCGACGATGGCCAAGCCCTGGAGCTAACGCTAGGCCGCTTGCGCAAGAGCAGGGCACACGAACTCTGGGTTCGCTCTGATGGTGACCTGATTGCCGTGGCCGGCCTGATGGGACACCGCCCGCGCGTGGCTGACCGACACTACCTGTCAATGACCGATGCAATCCGTGCCGAAGGTGCTGCCTTCATTGGCGAAGTGCTCACCGACACCCTGCGTGGCCCGCATGATGCAAGTGCCAAGCTTGAAAACACGCCCGTGGGGCGCTGCAAAGACCCACTGCACGGCGATAAGGCGCCAGGCGATGGGCAGCGCCTGTGTGATCAGTTCGTTCACTGTCTGGGTTGCCGTAGCTACGCGATCGTCGGCAGCCTACCCGATCTGCACCGCCTTTACTCGTTTCAAGAGTTTCTTCAGGCAGAAATCGACTACTTTCCCAAAGGCGAAAATTACGACGACTGGCGTGCCCACCGCCAACGGTTGAGTGATCTGATCGACCACTTTACGGCCCAGCATTTCCCGGCCGCTTTAATCAGCCAAGCCAAGGCGCTGGCCGAAAACGAGCCCCATAGATTTTGGGCTCTGCAAATCGAAGTCATGCAGCGGTCGAAGGAGGGATATGCACTCTGATCTTTCACACAAGCTGCCTGCATGGGATCTGCTGGCCAGTCAACCGCTCAGCGCCGGCCAAGCACAAGCGGGGCAACGTGATCAGATCGTCATCAGCGCCCAAATTGATGACGTTGGCAATGAACATGTATTAAGCCGCTATGGCGATGCGGTATGGGATTTACGCCCCTTCATCGACCAACCTGGGGCCGGTGAAGGCAGTAAATTCGTTCGCTGGCCAGCGGATAGATCAACAGACATGGTGACCGACTGCAAGGCGGTGCTTTACGCCTGGGCACGCCGGGGTCGGCCGGGCATGAACCCACCACACTGGATCACTGTCAAAGGGGTTGCTGTCGCCAGTTGCCTGCCGTTGATGCGCTGGCTGCAACGCTTGGGCGTGAGCCGATTCGACCAGGTGCAGCCGCTGCACATCAGCAACTACCGTCACCACTGTCAGCACGAGCGTCGGCTTAGCCCTTGGGGAGTCTTCAATCG
>CAIYGK010000487.1 GCA_903925725.1 uncultured beta proteobacterium
ATCTAATGGCATCCTTGATTTTTTGTCGAGACTTTGTCATGTCACCTTGTTCGATCATTTCGCGCAGATTGATGCTGTGTTTGACTCTGCTGGCAAGTTTGTTGGCCTCGTCGGTCATGGCTGATGATTTCTTGCCTCCCGAAAAGGCTTTCGCTTTTTCGAGCAAAGTTGTGGACCCGACGACAGTACGGCTGCACTGGAATATTGCTCCGGGCTACCACCTGTATCGGGACCGCATCAGCGTTCAGGCCGATGCGCCTGGCGTGCAATGGCAGGCTCTGAATCTGCCAGCCGGAAAAGATGAGTTTGACGCCACTTTCAATAAGACGGTAGCGGTATATCGGCAGAGTCTGGATGTTGACCTGCGGCTCACGCACGGCAGCACAGCGATACCGGTGACGATAGGCTGGCAGGGTTGTGCGGATGATGGGCTTTGCTACACACCGGACAGCGTCCAAATGAAGTTGACTCTGACAGGCTTCGGGGCAGCACAAAGCATCATCACTCAGGCCCCTTCGGAAGGAACTGCCCAGACCGTTTCTGAGTCGAGTTCGCCCGTTGAGACAAGTGGCGCTGCCCCGGAAGCGACCGATTCGATCACCTCTGCGCTGGCTTCAGGCAACCTGCTGCAAACCCTAGGTGTGTTCTGGCTGGCGGGTTTGCTGCTGGCGTTTACTCCGTGCGTGTTGCCCATGGTGCCGATTCTGTCGTCCTTGATTGCCGGACAAAATGGTCCTGTCAGTCGCCGAAAGGGTTTTGCCCTGGCGCTGGCCTATTCGCTGGGAATGGCACTGATCTATGCCGGCTTTGGGGTCGCCGCTGGCCTGGCTGGCGAAGGCCTGGCTGCAGCCTTGCAAAATAAATGGGTGCTGGGCGCGTTTGCGCTACTTCTGTGCACGCTAGCCCTGTCCATGTTTGGCTTTTACGAGTTGCAAATGCCCAGCGCGATTCAGAGCCGCGCAACAGAATGGTCAAACAGCTTCAAGGGCGGCTCTTTGGTTGGCGTCTTCATTATGGGTGGCGTTTCCGCGCTGGTGGTCGGTCCGTGCGTTGCGGCACCATTGGCGGGTGCGCTGGTTTACATCAGCCAGACACGCGACGTGCTGCTGGGTGGTTCGGCACTGTTCACTATGGCTTTGGGCATGAGCGTACCACTGCTGCTGGTGGGTCTGTCGGCAGGCAGTTTACTGCCTCGTGCCGGGGCCTGGATGGAGCGTGTCAAACAGTTGTTTGGCATGATGTTGCTGGGTGTGGCGATCTGGATGGTGGCCCCGGTATTACCGGCCTCGGTCCACATGCTGCTGTGGGCCTGTTGGCTGCTGGCTGGCGCTGCTTTGCTGGGTGTCTTTGGCACAGGCCCAGCGTATCAGACACACGCCCACGTAGCCGCACGCGCCAGCGGCGCTGGCTTGGCCGCGCTGGCCGTGGTCTTGCTGGTAGGTGCCGCCTCGGGTGGGCAGTCAGTCCTGCAACCTTTGGCGCACCTTCGGCCAACTCCGGCAGGCATCTCGAGCGCTGTTGCAACGCACAGCGGCCTGCAGTTTGAGCGTGTCACCAATGTGCAGGCACTGGACGCGGCATTGACACAGGCGCGCCAAAAAGGTCAGCCCGTGATGCTGGACTTCTATGCGGACTGGTGCGTAGCATGCAAGGAGTTTGAAAACTTCACGTTCAGCGACCCGGAGGTGCAAAAGCGCTTGGGTAAAGTGCGTTTGTTGCAGGCCGACGTTACTGCCAACAATCCTGACGACAAGGCGCTGCTAAAGCGATTCAGTCTTTTTGGTCCACCCGGTATTGTCTTTTTTGATGGCCCGACGGCGCCGCGCGTCACACACAAAATAGTCGGTTATCAAAATGCCGCGGAATTTGTTGCCTCACTGAGTCGCGCCGCGATCCGCTGAAGGCTCTAGAGTATTTCCAGCGAAGTCACCTTCAGTACATCTCCGGCCTTGGTACCAGTGAGCTTGACCGAAGTACCCACCTTCAGGTCAGCCAAGGTGCCATTGCCGACGATCGTGACCCCGGATGCATCGCTGCGCTGACCGCGCACCACAAAATTGGCTGCACTGGTGAATTGATCAATGGTGGCGCTGATTTGGACCGCAAGTAGC
>CAIYGK010000488.1 GCA_903925725.1 uncultured beta proteobacterium
CAGCGGTGTCATTCATGCGCTCGCTTTTGACGCCTTGCGCCGCGTCGCAGAGCTGCTGCACGCGCCAGTGACGACCAGTTGGGCGGCGCGTGGCGTGCTGACTGAGACCTCGCCTCTGGCCATCACGATGCCGCACGTCAAGCTCAATCACCGGGTACGCAATGAGGCCGACACGGTGCTGATTCTGGGCTCGCGCCTGGGCGAGACCGACTGGTGGGGCAAGCCACCCTACTGGCGCAAGCCGTCCGAGCAGAAAACAATCCAGGTCGACCTGGACGCCGACATGATTGGCCTGAACAAGCCGGTCGACCTTGCCATCGTGGCGGACCTGAAGCGCTTTCTGGAGTTGCTGGGGGACGAACTGGAGCGCCGCAAAGCCGAGATCCGGCTCGACGCGAACCGCGAGCGCGTTGCCAGCTACACCAAAGTCATGAAAGAGGACCGTGCGGGGTGGGACAAGGCGCTGGGCGACATGGCCATACCCATGCATCCGGCACACATCGGTGCCGTCTGTGGTGAGTTGTTTCCACCGGACTCGGTGCTGGTAGCGGACGGCGGCAACGCCACGATCTGGGCCATGTTCTACCACCGCGTGACGGTGCCCAACACGGTGCTGTCCACCTTCAAGTTCGGCATGCTGGGCGCCGGCATGGCGCAAGCCGTGGGCGCGGCCGTTGCACGACCGGGCAAGCCAGTCTGTTGCATCATCGGCGACGGTGCCATGGGGTTTCACTCGCAGGAGGTCGAAACTGCCGTGCGCAACAAGGCGCAGGTGATCTACATCGTGCTGTGCGACAAACAGTGGGGCATGGTGAAGATGAACCAGCAGTTCATGCTGCGCCCCTTCAAGACCATGATCTTCAAGCATCTGGATCCGGATGAAACCATCAAGGCCGATCTGGGCGAGATCGAGTTCGACAAGCTGGGGCAGGCCATGGGTGCCTACGGTGAACGCGTCTCCGATCCCAGTCAATTCAGGCCGGCGCTGGAGCGCGCACTTGCCACGGGTCGCTGCGCCGTGATCCATGTCGATGTGGACCCGGTCAAGCACATGTGGGCACCTGGTCTGATCCACTTCAAGAAAATGCACGAAGAGCCCAAGGGTTAAGCCGGAGCTTTGCCATGATCGACATTGATCTGGTCCGGCTGAACTTCAGCCCGCAGTCCCTGCTGCTGCTCAACGTGGTGCTGGGCTTCGTCATGTTCGGCGTGTCGCTGGAGCTCAAGGCCGATGACTTCAAGGAAGCTTTGCGCACACCGCGTGCGCTGGTGATCGGTCTGCTGGGACATCACCTCGTGTTTCCGGCGTTCACGTTCTTGCTTGTGCTGCTGCTCGAACCCCGCCCCAGCATCGCGCTGGGCATGATCCTGGTGTCGTCCTGCCCGGCCGGCAATATCTCGAACTTTCTGACCCACTTTGCGCGTGGCAACACCGCCCTGTCAGTCTCCATCAGCACGCTATCGACGCTGACCGCCATCGTCATGACGCCGCTCAATATCGCTTTCTGGGGCGGACTTTATGTGCCGGCGCAGCCGCTGTTGCGCCAGGTCGCAGTCAATCCGGTTGAGATGTTCCTGCATGTGTTGCTGCTGCTTGGCTTACCGCTGATCATGGGCCTGTTCGTGTCGCGTCGCTGGCCGCAGTTCACGCTGCGCGTGCAAAAGCCGATGAAGATTTTCTCGCTCCTGTTCTTCCTGCTCTTTGTGCTGGCAGCGCTGGGCGCCAACTGGCAGTATTTCAAGCTCTATGTCGCAATGGTGGTCGGTGTGGTGTTCGTGCACAACGCCGTCGCTCTGCTGACCGGCTATGGTCTGGCCTGGGCTGTCAAACTTCCGGAACGCGACCGGCGCGCCGTGTCCATTGAATGTGGTATCCAGAATTCGGGGCTGGGCCTGATCCTGATCTTCAGTTTCTTCGACGGCCTCGGTGGCATGGCGGTGATCACTGCCTGGTGGGGTATCTGGCATATTGTGGCCGGCCTGAGCATCGCCACCTTCTGGAGCCGACGACCGCCGCAGCAAGTCAAAGGGCTGGCGTGAGTTCCCGTTGCGTCCTCGTCACTGGCAGCTCGGGCTACCTCGGTTTGCAGGTGATAGCCAGACTCTCTGAGCGCGCAGACCAGACCACTATCGCACTGGACTTGCGCGAGCCGGCGCAACGATTGCCTGGCGTGCGATACGAAGTGGCGGACATCCGCTCACCCGAGGTCGATGCCATCGTGGCGCGCCACCGGCCCGAGGTCGTGGTTCATCTGGCCTCCATCGTGACACCCGGCAAGAACAGCAACCGCGAGTTCGAATACAGCGTCGATGTAGGCGGCACCCGTAATCTGCTGGAAGCCTGCGTGCGCAACAAGGTCCGAAGAATCATCGTTTCGTCGAGTGGCGCCGCCTACGGCTACCACGCAGACAACCCTGCCTGGCTGAGCGAGAGCGATGCCGTGCGCGGCAATCAGAGCTTTGCCTATTCCTGGCACAAGCGCCTGGTCGAAGAGATGCTGGCTGAGTACCGGCAACAGCAACCGCAACTCGAACAGATCATCTTGCGCATAGGCACCATTCTGGGTGCTACCGTGAACAACCAGATCACCGACCTGTTCAAGAAGCCGCGCCTGCTCGCCATCCGTGGCTCTGACAGCCCCTTTGTATTCGTTCACGATCAGGATGTGGTGGGCGCGATTGTGCATGGAGTTGATTCACTCACGACCGGCATTTTCAACGTGGCGGGTGACGGCAAACTCAGCATCTTCGAAATTGCCGAGCGACTTCACAAGCGCTGTGTCGTTCTGCCAGCCTGGTTGCTCAGAAGCGCTCTGTGGCTGCTGAAGAAGTTCCGCTTAACCCAATACGGCCCTGAGCAGCTTGACTTTCTGCGCTACCGGCCGGTGCTGGACAACACGCTTCTCAAGCCCG
>CAIYGK010000489.1 GCA_903925725.1 uncultured beta proteobacterium
GGACTCGTATTCAAAAATATCCTGAGCACGACGATTCCAACTGGCAATCCTTCCCGTGCGGTCCGAAGTGATGATGCCGTCGAAGGCAGAATCTTCGATCGCTCGCAGCGCGCCGTCAGTCAGCTGGTTCATCGCTTGTCCCCAGTGCGAGCGATAGCAGGGCCGTCAAGCGCGATGTCCACTACTTTGCCCGGTGCTTCTGCCAGGATCATGACGGTTACCCTTCGGTTGCGCGCGCGACCTTCCGATGTGTCGTTGGACGTCAACGGCCGATTCGGTCCGTAGCCGATGACACTGAGTCTGGGTTCGGCAACGCCGCTATCGATGAACAGACGTACGACGCTGCTGGCCCGCGCCGCTGACAGTTCCCAGTTGGAAGGAAACTGGCCGGTGCTGATGGGAGCGTCATCTGTGTAACCTTCGACTTGAATGCCTTGCTCCGTGCCTGCCAGAACACGTGCCACCTCCTGCAGTGCGCGTTGGGTTTCGGGGCGCACCATGGCCTGACCAGAGGCGAACAGCACACTTGCATTGATTTCGACGGAGATACCCCGGTTACTTTGAGTGACCTTGACCTGGCCGCCACGCACGAGCGCGTCCAGCACCTTGGAAATGTCCTGCGCCATACCGCGCATCTGTTCGCGCTGCCTGGCCTGCGACTCGGTCGGCTTGGTCAGCTTGCGCAGCGGCAGATCCGGCGCGGGTGCTTGCGTCACGGGAGGTAGCCGTTCCACCACATCATTGCCAAATGCATTGAACAGGGAGTCGCCCAGCACGCGGAATTTCCCCTCGCTCACGGAAGACAGTGCGTACAGAACGACGAACAAGGCGAACATCAGGGTGATGAAATCAGCATACGAAACCATCCAGCGGTCACGCTGTCCCACATTCGGGTCGGGCGGACGTCTTGTGCGCGGCATGTTCGTTGACTCCCGAGATCTCGGCGTGTTCGATCAGAGACCGCCGGCGTCCGGCCTCTGGATGGTGAAATAGCCCAGCAGCCGACTGTCAATCAAGCGGGTCCCCTCACCACTGGCAATGGAGACCAATCCATCGACCATGATCTCGCGCAACAGCACCTGCTGCGCAACCAGCGCGCTGAGCTTGTTGGCGACTGGCAGGAAGACCAGATTGGCAAGGCCCACGCCGTAAATGGTTGAGACAAAAGCGACCGCGATACCGCTGCCCAGGCGCGCCGGGTCAGACAGGTTTTCCATCACATGAATCAGCCCCAGCACGGCGCCCAGAATTCCTATCGTCGGGGCATAGCCACCAGCTGCCTCCCAGACTTGTGCGGCCTGCCGGTGATAGTCCTCAAAAGTACCAATTTCCACGTCCATTGCGGCGCGTAATTTTTCTGGTTCAGCACCATCGATCAGCATCTGCAGACCTTTTTTCGCCATCGGGTCGCGTGCCAGGTTGGCTTGCTGCTCAAGTGAAAGAAGGCCCTCCTTGCGCGCTGAAACGCTCCAGCGCCGGACGTCGGCGACGATCTTTTGTGGCGCGAAAGCGGGTGGCAGAACGATCCATTTCATCATTCGCACGCCGCGCACGAACACGCCAGCGGGACTCTGGACAATCACGGCACCCGTGGTCCCGCACAACACGATCAGGAACGCCGCAACTTGCAGCAGGGAGCCGACGTAACCCCCCTCCAGCAGTTGCCCTCCGATGATGCCGGCCAGGGCGATAGCGATACCGATAAGGCTGCTGATGTCCATGGCTCAAGTCGTGCGGACGTGACTAC
>CAIYGK010000490.1 GCA_903925725.1 uncultured beta proteobacterium
GGGAGTACCAATCGATCACGGCCACCAGGTAGGCATCTTCCCCAACGATGCATCGATCACCAGGCTGGTGGCGATCTTGCGCGAGAACGGCGCCATCGCGGAGTTGCCAACGCCCGCAGGCCCGATCGCTGACGAGCTTCGCAACTACGACACCAGCATGCGCGATGCGCGAGGATTGGCCGAGGGAACACGCAGCGCTTAGAGGTTCTCATCCGCATCCGAGGTGATCAAGCAAGCAGGGACCTGAGTGCCGACGATTTCGCGGACAAGGCGTATTGCATTGATGCCGTTATACCCGTCATTCAACTGATAGTCGCTGAGGATGATGTCTGGTGCCGGATTACGCCGGACGTGGTCGCATGCCATTAGCGCCCCATCAGCAAGTGTGACCTGGAACCCCCACGGCGCCAGGATGCACTCCATCGCCTGCCGAACCAAGGCGTTGTCCTCGATGACCAATACGCGGCTTGCCAGCCTACGTCAATCCGGAACTTCTCATAACTGGGATCTGTCCTTGGCGGCATCCTTGGAGTCGCTGCGCGTTAGCGAAGAGCAGATGGACATCGTGCAAAAAATCAGCCACACCGGCTCCTGGAGATATAACCTTGTAACTGACGAAATATGGGGTTCGGCCGAAGGGATGCGCATCTTCGGCTATCCACCGATACCCAGCAGTTTGCCCATCAGTCACTTTGTAGCCCGCATTGCCAAGCAGGAACAGCAACGGGTTCATCAAAGCCTGCAGCGCCTGATGAAAGAAGGCGGCCACTACGATCTTGAATTCACTGTCATGCCGGCTGATGGCTCGCCCGCCAGGATCACCCATTCACTGGCCACACTGGAAACTGATGCCGAGGGCAAGCCGCTGAAAATTCTGGGTTTTGTGCAGGACATCACCCAAGCCAAATTGGGGGAAGAACGGGTGCGCCAACTCGCCTTTCTTGACCCCCTCACCGCCCTGCCGAACCGGCGCTTGCTGCTCGACCGCATAGGGCAGGCACTGGCCGCAGCCCAGCGCAGTGAAGACTTCGGGGCCGTGGTGTACCTGGACCTGGATAATTTCAAGCCGCTGAACGACCAGCACGGTCATGCCATTGGCGACGCGCTGTTAATGGAGGTTGCGCGACGGCTGCTCAACTGTGTACGCTCCGTGGACACGGTCTCGCGCATTGGTGGTGATGAATTTGTGGTGCTGTTGGGAGACTTGGCAATTGAGCAGGCCCAGGCCGCAGAACAAGCCAACAAGCTCGCTGAAAAAATCCGCGACGCTCTGGAACAACCCTACCTGCTGCCCGGCGGCACCGAGCTCGAACGGATCGAGCACCGCTGCAGCGCGAGTCTCGGCGTGGTGCTGTTCTCTAAACAGTGTCAAAGCGTGGAGGGCATATTGAAGTGGGCCGACGCCGCGATGTACCGCGCTAAGAAAGAGGGGCGTAATCGCATCAACTTTATGGTTGAAAGGCGTTCCAAGCAACGCATTTAAGCCGCGAATTGCAAGCTACGGCCAACTGGATTGGGGCAATGTGGGCGAGCGTTCCTATCCAGCCATCCAATGTCAAACGGCTGCAAAAGCAAAAATGCGACCGTCCGACACCAGTCTTTGTACTGGCTAGTAAGAGGCCGTGTCCGGGGGACCAAACTGAAAGGTTTGATTACCGGATTGTGTCTGTGACCGCCTGTGACCTTTCTCGGAAGCCGACGACCATGAATGAGCGGCAGACTTCCCGTCGAACGGTGCGCAACCGATTCTGTTCTGACCAATGTAGGCGTAGCGACATATCGAGATTACAGACTTCTGTTAGTTGGTTTCCGCAGCTACTTCGCAGTGGCAGCACTTTTCGCATCAATAGCCCCTTTCTTGGGATGAAGTTTCTCTGCCGACCCAGTCAAAATTACGTTTCAGGGAGAAAAAGATGAGCGGTAATCATGTCAATTTTGGTAGCGACCGCGAACAACGTCCAGCTTACGACAGGTTGACTCCAGAGGCCAGTCTGGACGGCTTACGGATACTGGTGATCGAAGACACCGCCTTGATTCGAAGGGTTATGGAGTGCTTGCTGACGTCATGGGGGTGTCGAGTCACACTGGCGGACGGGGCGCTCATGGCCTGCGACCAGGTTCAACACGATCAGGCTCCAGACATCATCCTCAGCGACTATCAGTTGAACGACGGGTACAACGGCATCAATGCAATTCGCCTTGTACGCGAACTCGTTGGCCGTCAAGTTCCGGCCTGCCTTATCAGTGCGGCTGAAGTTGAAAACCTATGGCAGCA
>CAIYGK010000491.1 GCA_903925725.1 uncultured beta proteobacterium
GGGGCTTGCGTTACCGTAACAGCCGTGGTTGTGGCTTTACCTGTCACTGTTACAGCGGCTTCGGTCAGCGTGCTGTTCGTGCTGGCAGTAGCCATGACGGCTTGCGTCGCAGTCTGGGTCACAGACACGGTGGTACCGCCAGTGATTTTGACGGCACCACCAGTGCCGTTCGCTGCCGCAGCAGCTGCGTTGGAGAGATTGTCAGTAACGGTGACTGCACCGGTCGGCGCAGTCGTACCACCAATGGTGATGGTTCCGGACGTTCCGCCAGCGGCCTTGGCCGTTGTCGTCAAAGTGACGGACGTACCGTCATCAATCTTCGATGCGACAGCTGCTTGCGCTGTGTCAGTAGCAACAATTGCGCCGGTAGCCTTGGACAAAAGCACGCCACCAGCCGTTGTGACAGTTTGTGTTGTGGAAGCCGTGTCGACAGTCACCGTACCAGCAGCTGTTACATTGACCGCACCACCGCCGTGGACGGTTGCCGCGCCAGCGGAATTGACGGTAACTGCAGAATCAACAGCCGTAACCGTGACCAGAGCAGCTGCCAGCGAGTCCGTCACACTGACGGCGGTTCCCTTGCCAACCGTCACAACGTCAGTGCCAGAGGACTGCGTTACATTGAGAGCCGTCAAACCGGTGAAGCCGGTTGAAGTGTCAATCGTTGCCGCTTGCGCAGCGCGCACGTTGACGGTTTGGACGCCAGTAATCGCCAAGCCAGCCGGCAGAGCCGTACCGGCGGTGCCATCGGTCAGGTTCAAAACGTCGCTGCCGCCGCCACCGGTCAGGCTGTCCAGAGCAGACAGTGTACCTGCCGCAGCAAGAGTTGCATTGAAAGTATCGCTGGCCGCTGTGCCAGTGAAGTTGTCCACACCAGTAGTGAGCGTGAAAGTTTGCGAACCGACCGCACCCAGAACAGCACGAATGGCTGCAGTGGTGGACACGTCGGTCGTGTTGGTGACGCCAGAGAGCACCGCTTTGAGTGCGGTGGCGTCTGTTGAATTACCCAGCAGAGTTTCTGTGTAGTATTGGGAAACAGCAACCTGATTGGCCAGTTGCTGAGCGGTGCCGCCCCATGTTGCATCTGTATAAGCCTTGTTGGCCAGATTGTTGAACACGGTGTAGATCACGTCGCCACGGGTGGTGCCTGCAATGTTCAGGGCGCCGACGATGTCTGCAACTGCGGCTGCCTTGGCGTCAGCGCTAGCGCTGCTACCCACGACATTGTTCACCAGGCTGGTGGCGAATGCAGCGTTGTCCAGGAAATTGGGGTACGCAGCGGTAAACACCGCCTTGGTTGTGAAAGCGTTGACAACCTGCTTTGTCGTCATGCCGCCTGCAAGCGCAGTATCAAGCTGGTCCATGTAGGTAATGCCGGGGGCTGCATTGAATGCAATGGCGAAGAACCGATACATGTCAGTCTTCTGTGCGAGCGTCATAGCCATAAAGTTAACTCCTGTGTGTTGCCAATAAAGTAAGACCGACCCAGTTGGACCAGTTAGAGCGAGAGTTTAAGCTCAATCAACTTGCCGTTTGGTGATTGGCGTCACATTTTTTTTGGAAATGTGGGCTTTCTTCCAACACTTCCCACTGTAGCTGGCTCACAGCGACCGGCTGAAAGTGAGCTGCAACGTGGTGTCGCGGAACTCAAACAACGTCAGGTTGCTCCACCGGCGCCCGGTCTGCAGCTTGCCGCTGGCTTGCCAGCCGGCCACGGTGCCCCAGTCTTTTTGCAGACCCAGTTCCGCAAACAGCAATTGGCGCGTTGCGCCGTTTTCGAGCAGGGCGCTGTAGCCGGCAAAATCCTGCTGGGCCGACAGTTGGGCTTGAAAGGCTAGTGTTGAAGTTAGCGGTTGCTCTCTCACAAACCCATATCTTGTATATCCTGGAACACCGGAAATTGCCTTTTCTGCCTCGGCAAAGAGCAGCGTTTGGGCGCCAGCGCTGCTGGTCTGCAGATGCTCAAGGCGCAAGGCGTAACCCTGGCGCTCCAGTTGCGGCTCCTTGAAGGCCTGCGCCGTCAGGCGCCACGAATCAAAAGGCCAGGCCAGCCCGGCGCTGATGCGACTGTTGCCATCCACCGAGCGCAGCGTGGATGCAAAAGCCTGAACTTTTTCGCCGCCCAAGCTACCGTAGCAAAAAAGCAACAATTTATTTGCAAAATTTTGTTCAGATGCGCCCCAGCGCTGGTCTTGCGCGTCAAAACCACAGAGGTTGGGTGCCAGATAGCTCAGACTGCTGATCACCAATGGCGCTGGCGCGATGTTCTGGTTGACAGGCAAGTCGGTATTGCCGTCAGGCAGCGTGAGCGTCAGGTTGTTGATGTCGGCGCGCGCATAGGGGTTGCGCGAGTAGCCGAGCGCAACGCGGGCCTGGATGAGGGGCTGTGCGGCAGAAGGTGCGGATTGCGCGCCGGAAGGCATGGATTGCCGCGCTTCGCTCGCAATGACGCCAGGCGCCGGTGGCCCCTGCCTTAGCTGCGCCAGCAAGCCGGCCAGACGCTGGCGATGCGCATCGGGCGTGCGGGGGTCGTCAATCAGGCTCTCGATGAAGCCGCTGGCGGTCTCCATCTTGCCGCGCTGGGCCAGCAGCATGGCAAGTTGAATGCGCGCTTCGGCGTGCTCGGGGTTGAACATCAGCACGCGTTCAAAATGCAGTTCCGCCTCGGCCCAGGCCTGCTGACTCAAGGCGCTTTGGGCTTGTTGGTAGGACTTGTCGGCCTCGGCCTCGGCGCTGGCGCTGTCAGCCAGCGCAGCACCGCACAACAGGAGTCCTGCCAGACAGCTGGCCCGGGTGACCGCCGCGCGCACCATCAGAGTTCGGTCCGGTACAAAGACCTGGGTTGCGCCTGATCTGGCAGCAAAAACTGCCCGATCAAAACCAGTTTCTGCTTGGGCTGCGACTGCGCAACCTGCGGGCCAATGAGCAGTGGAGCGGCCAGTTCGTCGCAAAAAGGCAGCATGGCCAGCACGGTGTCAGCCACTGGCCCGAGCAAAAGCGGCCGCCGACTCGCCTGCGGCCCTGCCACGCCGAGCAGGAAGGCGCCAGACTCCAGCGCCGCCTGCAGGCCCAGCGGAAAGCGCAGACTCTCATTTTGTTGCAGCAGAGGGCGCAGTTCCTGCATCAGGGTCTGCGCCGCCGCAATGGCAGCGCTGCCGCATGGTGCATCGGCTTTCGGCCAGGCCATCAACAGCACCTCGCCACGCACGTGCTCCAGGGCACCGCCGTGGCTGCTGGCGGCGTGGTCGGCCAGCGTGCTGATGGCATGCGCCACACCCAGTGCCTGAAGGCTGTCCACGGCGCTGGTCCAGCGCTCCAGCCCCTGCACCCGCAGCGCCAGCAAGACGCCCTGACATGGCTTGCCCAGGCTCTCGCTGCCGGGTGTCTGAAAGGCGATTTCGCGCGCCAGCCTCTGGGGCAAGAAGCTCTCAAGGTGCAGCGCCAGTTGCTGCGCGCGGCGTCGCTCTGAGTCTGCCTTGGCTACCAGCACGCCAGCGCCAAACACCACCAGCGTCAAAGTTGGCGCAGCTACCGGCAGCATGACATCGCCCAGGCGCCCCAGCAAAGCCACCAGGAAGGGCACCAGCAGGGCCAGCGCAACGTAGGTGATGATGGATGCCAGGTTACGCTCGGGCCGCGCTATCGGCAAGAGCACCAGCACCACCAACAGGGTAAGCAGGGCAGCAAGGGTGACCGGCGCCTGTGGAGCAATAAGCCATTTGCCTTCAAGCGCGGCGCCGAGCAGTTCGCTGTGGACACTGACGCCCGGTGCGTTGGGGTGGCGCGGCGTGCTGACGGTGTCACCCACGCCGAGCGCCGATGCGCCAATGATGACGATCTGGCCCTGCAGCGAAGGCACTTCCGCGCTGGGTGCCAGCAGTTGCGACGCACTCACCGCCGGCCAAGCTGTGTGCTCTCTGGCATAGGGCACGCTGAGGTAGCCTTTGTCGTCGAGCGCAAAGCTCAGACCGGCGCGCTCCAGCCACTGCGTGGGACCGAGTGGAAAGCCCCCGGGCTTCACGACCCACGATGCCTTGGGCTCCAGCGCCATGGCGGCAGCAACGGCAAGCTGTGGGTAGTGCAGTTGCGCCTCATCGCACAGAACGGCAGGCAAGCGGCGCAGACGACCATCTTCATCCGGTGTGGAACTGATGTGCCCCACCCAGGCTGGTGAGAGCTCTTTGGAGACACCAAAATAGCCTTTGGTCTCTACGCGCAAGGAGCAAAACGGTGGCGCCTGATTTGAAGCCCTGAGTTGCCCGGCTTGCGGCGGATTGTGGATTTTGGGGTCCAGAATGAGCACCTGGCCCAGCACGATGTCGCTGCCAGCTCCGAGCTGCGCGGCAATGCTTTCGTTACCTTGCGCCGAGTCGGCAAAAAACACGTCCCACACTTGCAGCCTGGCGCCGCGCTCGCGCAGCGACTGCATGAGCCGCGCCATCACGGGGCGTGGCCAGGGCCACGGGCCAAGCTCGGCCAGACTGCGCTCGTCAATATCGACCAGGGTAATTTGAGCCGGCGCCGGGTGCTGCGGCAGGCTGCGAGTGAGCCAGTCGTGCAACTGCAGGTCAGCCCATGCCAGCAGCTTGAACTGCGCCAGCGTGGCGCTGCAAACCAGGGCTAAGGCAATGAGTACGAAGCGCCAACCCCAGTCACGAGCACCAGGCTTTAGCGCGCGTTCCACAGGGTGATACCTTTGAAGGCTCCGCCAGCGTAGTCACTAGAAAATAAAAGGCCGGCTTCCTTGCCGTTCAGGCTGACGGCGCCCGCCATCACCTGGCTTGCGCTTCGGGCACTAAAAATGCCTTCATCAGTCATCTTGCCGGCCATTTGCAGGGATGCAGAGCCGATCTGGGCTTGCGACACCGTCAGGCTGCTGCTGAAAGTTGCCTTGTCAAAATTGATGGACAGTGCCGGATTGGAAATCTGCGCAGCCAGCAACTGGCTCCCCTTCTGGTAATAAGCCTCACCCGAATGGATGTCAAACTGCACTTCACCCTTCAATGAGGAAGAGATACTTTGCGTCGGCCCGGTGCGCCACAGCGCGTACTGACCGAGTTCGCCGACGGTCACGCTTCGACCGTCTTTGGCGGTGTCATATGGAACCCATAACTGCAGGGGCAACTGGTCGGCGCTGGTAAAGCGCCCCCACACGAGCTGGCGCGAGAGGTCGGGGGTGTTGTTGAGGAGCAAAACCGGCGCAGCAACCACCGGTGCGGGTGGGGGCGTCACCACTGCAACCGGTGGCGTGACTACCACTGGCGCTACCGGGGGTGTTACAACCACCACGGGTGGCGTGACGACCACTGGTGGCGGTGCAACGACCACGGCCGGAGGTGTGACAACCGCCACTGGCGCGGCGGGCGCTTGCGAACCAACCGTTTTCAAGTCGTTCAAGGTGGCAGCAGCAACCGGCATCGAGCTGGACGGTTTGCCAGCGTCTTCTGGCACGCGCAGACCCTGCGAAAAGGATTCAGCAATGCCGGTGGCCTTGGCCGGCACCTCTGCCAGCTTGACGGGCTCGGGCGCCTTGGCCATGACAGGCGCGGGCGTGGCGGCCGGCGCCGCCGCGCTCACCTTGACCAGGCTGATGCCAAAGAGCCGCTCGATCTCGTCGGCAGCTACTACACGGCGCTCAATCTGGCCACCAGCGAGCACTCTGAGGTAGCGTGCCGAGTCGGTGGCAGAGATGTCGGCCAGCGGCGCGCAACTGCCCGTCTGCGCCAGGCCCACGCAGGCGTTGAGATTGGAGAGCACAACAATCTTGCCCTCCTGCACAAAAGTTTCTACGGCGTCAGACGATGTCTTGGCCAGAAAGTCCGTCCCTCGCACACCGATGGAGGCGATGGGCGTATTGAGGCGATAACGCTCTGGCTGCATGCGCGCTGCCTGCCCTGAAATCTGGCGAATAGCGCCGCGCACCAGTTCCAGATCGAGGTGACTGTTAAGTCCGGCCGGATCAACCTTGTACTGCTTGACCAGCAGCTCGGAGTCGGCACGCAGCGAGATACGGCCCTCGTCCACAAATACAATGATGGCAACCGCATCGCCTCCGGTAATAATACGGTCACCTTCGGAAATGGGGGTACCCAGACGAAGCGGTGCAGCCTTGCCTTCGGTGTCGACGCGCTTGGCCTCACCCACCGACAAGGCGATGCGTCCTACCGGTGCGGGTGCTGCGTTCGCCTGTGACACGGCACCCAGCAGCAGTGCCAGAAACAGTTTTACTAACCATGCACGAAGCATTATTCGCTCCAGACGTTTGGACCCAATTGGCGTTTGATTCTACCGGATACCCCCTAATTTCAAAAGCCTGAGATGCCCGTTTCAGAGATCGTCCTCAAGAATTGCAGCCTGTTCAGGCGCGCCACGCCGGGGGTGCTGCAGAAGGCCGCGAGCCAGATGGACATCCTGCAACTGAAGAAGCGCGAGGTGTTGCTGGTCAATGGGCGCGCGTTTCGCGGACTGGGCCTGGTGCTGCAAGGACGGCTGCAGGCCATGGATTACACGATTGATGGCCGCGAGGTGGCACTGACCACGGTGGACAGTGGCGAGGCATTTGGTCAGGCCAACCTGATTGCCCCGCGCCCGGTGGATCTGACCTGGGTCGCGGTGAGCCAGAGCACGCTAGCGGTTATGCCGCCGCAGTCAGCCATTGAGCTGTTGCAAAACTCCGACATGAGCATGCAGGTGGCCGTGGATCTGGCGCAACAGGTTTGTGAGTTCCTGAGCTGGCAAAAGATTTTGTCGGTGCACCCGATCAGCGCACGCGTCTGCGCCTGGCTGTGCTGGGCAGCGGCGGGTAGCCAGGGCTTGGTGATTCCGCGTCAGGCCGAGTTGGCCTGGCGCCTCAGCACCACGCGCGAGTCGATCACACGAACCTTTCAGCGCCTGCAAAC
>CAIYGK010000492.1 GCA_903925725.1 uncultured beta proteobacterium
GTCTTCGGTGAAGGCCACGCACCAGGCGGCGCCCTCGCCTTCCGCAAAATTGTCGCTCTGCGCATCGGCAAACCCCTCGCCTTCAAAGACCGGGATGACCAGTTCACCAGTCAGCGTCTGGCTCAGGTAGTCGTGCAAACCGCCTTTGAAAATCCAGTGCTGCGTTTCCCTGGTTTTTTCATTGGTCAGCGTGACACTCACACCGGGCATCAGCACGGCCTTGCTGCGCAGCAGATGTGCCAGAGGAGCCACGGGCAAGGCGATGGTCTCAAAGTATTTGGCATCGGGCCAGACCCGCAGCGTCGTACCTGACTTCCGGTCGCCATCCCCTTGTGCTCGCAACTGCAAAGGCTCAATCACGTCGCCGCCAGCAAAAACCAGACGCGCCACCATGCCTTCACGATAGGTCGTGACCTCCATACGTGACGCCAGGGCATTGGTCACGCTGACGCCAACACCGTGCAAGCCACCCGAAAAGCTGTAGGCGCCGCCCTTGCCCTTGTCAAACTTTCCCCCAGCGTGCAGCCTAGTAAAAACCAGTTCGATGACGGGTGCGTTTTCCTCGGGGTGCAGGCCAAACGGAATACCCCTACCATCGTCCTCGATGCTGACCGAGCCGTCGGCATGCAGCAGCACCTTGATCTTCTTCCCATGTCCGGCCAGTGCCTCATCGGCCGCGTTATCCAGTGCTTCCTGAATCACATGCAAGGGCGTGTCGGTTCGGGTGTACATACCCGGGCGTTGCTTGACCGGTTCCAGCCCCTTGAGGACGCGGATCGACGCTTCTGAATAGACGGGTAATGATTTGACTGCCATAGGCGCCCGATTGTAGTTGGAAATCGCCATTTCCCTGTATAAAACTACAGCGAATTACAGACCCAGGGTCGACGCCGGAAAACCGACCGAACTCTCTCGAATCCTCTCATCCAGAAACTCCTTGAGTCCGACCGCACGTTCGGCGTCTTGACCACAAACACCGGTGCTGCGCTGCGCATCCAGGCGCTGCAGAAACCAGTTCCTGCTCCAGATCGCGCTCGGAAAATCAACGGGCGTGCTGGCACGAGCAATACGGCAATCAATGATGTGGCCCCAGGTTCTCCTCCAATTCACGAACCGGGGGTGCAATCGCAACACCTCGTCGTAACGACTCGCTAGCAGAGTCATGTGCCGCCCCGACGCTGACCAGGCCTGCAGCGATTCGACGACCGCCAACTCGCGCAAGGGCCAGTCTTCAAATGTGGCATCGCTCAAAATCAGTTCCCGCCAGCCTTCGCGAGCCGCACAGGCCAGCGCGTCGCGCACCAGTTGGGCAAAGGCTTCCCTACCAGAAAACCGGCCGCTCGGTAACGAATCTGTCATAGGCATCTCCCAATGCGGTCAGTCCCGCTATAAATCCTGTTTATTGAAACTGCGACAATTCTCCTATGGAAATCAATCAACAATGTGTGGTCGCGCTGACCTGGACACTAAGAGACACTTTGGGCGAGCAACTCGACGTGCTGGAGCAGCCGGTCGAGTTTTTGGTCGGTGGCGACGACCTGTTCAAAATCATCGAAGAGGCACTGCAAGGTTACGACGTGGGCGCAAAGATTGAACTGCAAATCGAGCCAGAGCAAGGCTTCGGCGATTTCAACGACCAACTGATCTTTCTTGAGGCGCGCCAGCTCTTTCCCGCCGAACTCGAAGAAGGTATGGTGATCGAAGGCACGGCATTGCCGCAGGGCTGCAGCGCGCAAGCGCCGCGCGACGCCCTCTACACAGTGACAGATATTTACCCGGATCACGTGGTGATCGATGGAAATCATCCCTTGGCTGGCATGGCCCTGCGTCTGAACCTGAAGGTGGAGGCGGTTCGAGAAGCCAGCGAAGAAGAAATTGCGCGACGCTCAGCAGGAACCGGGTTCTTCAAAGTGCAGCCGCTGCACGCCAGTTCGCCCGGCAACGACACACTGCACTGATTCAGGACTTGCCAGTAGACCCGTAGCCGCCCTCCCCGCGCACGCTGGCAGGAAATTCAGTCACCACCTCAAACTGCGCCTGCAGCACCGGGACGATCACGAGCTGCGCGATGCGCTCCATCGGTTCTATCGTGAAGGCTGTGTCGCTGCGGTTCCAGGCGCTTACCATCAGTTGCCCCTGGTAGTCGCTGTCGATCAGACCAACCAGATTGCCCAGCACGATACCGTGCTTGTGACCCATGCCCGAGCGCGGCAGGATGAGTGCAGCAAAGCCCGGATCCGCCAGATAGATAGCAATGCCGGTCGGCACCAGTTGCCAGGCATTGGCCCGCAGCGTCAGTGGTTCCTGCAGACAGGCGCGCAAATCGAGCCCGGCGCTACCCGGCGTGGCGTAGGCAGGAAGTTGGTCCGCCATGCGGGGGTCGATGATCTTGACGGCAATCTTCATTTCATCGTTCTTTGCGGGGCAGCCTTGCGGCGATTTCTGCGACCAGACGGCGCGCCAGCGCCAGCTTGGTGTCACGCTGCATTTCTGTGGCACCGTGCCCGTCCACCAGCAGCAGTGCGTTGTCATCCTGACCAAAAGTGGCGGGACCGATATTGCCAACCAGCAGCGGCACGCCTTTGCGCAGCCGTTTGGCCTGCGCGTTGGCCAGCAGATCCTGGCTCTCCGCCGCAAACCCGACGCAATACAGTGCTCCCGAGCAACTGCGCGAAGATTGGGCCACGGCCGCCAGAATGTCAGGGTTTTCTACAAAGGCCAGACTCGGCGTGGCAGCACCCGATTCTTTTTTTATCTTGTGCTCAGACTGGTTTGCGACGCGCCAATCGGCCACCGCCGCCGTCGCAACAAAAACACTGGCGCCCTGCGCATGTTCGACGGTCACATCGAACATCGATTGTGCCGAAATGACGTCAATCCTGGTGACGCCGCGGGGGGTGGGCAGATGCACCGGTCCGGCGACCAGAGTCACTTTCGCACCCGCCTCCCGCGCCGCACGGGCCAGGGCAAAACCCATCTTGCCGCTCGACAGGTTGGTGATACCGCGCACCGGATCGATGGCTTCATAGGTGGGCCCGGCGGTGATCAGCATCTGTTCACCGGACAGAACCTTGGGTTGAAAGAAGGCAATCACATCATTCAGCAACTCCTGGGCTTCGAGCATGCGGCCGTCGCCGCTTTCGCCACAGGCCTGATCGCCACTGCCAACTTCGAAAACCGTGGCGCCGTCAGCACGCAATTGCGCTACGTTGCGCTGGGTGGCAGGGTGCGCCCACATCTCCCGGTTCATCGCCGGTGCAATCAGCAAAGACACCTTGTCCAGTGGGCGAGCCAGGCACAGCAGGCTGAGCAAGTCGTCACCCCGTCCGTGCAAGAGTTTGGCCATGAAGTCGGCGCTGCAAGGTGCGATCAATATGGCATCCGCCTCACGACTCAGGTTGATGTGAGCCATGTTGTTCGGCTCACGCGCATCCCATTGCGACTCATAAACGGGGCGATTACTCAGTGCCTGCATGGTGACAGGGGTGATGAACTGCTGAGCCGCCGCCGTCATCACTACCTGGACCGTGGCGCCCTCCTTGACAAGGGCCCGACACAACTCCGCCGCCTTGTAACAGGCGATGCCTCCGGTCAAGCCCAAAACTATGTGTTTTCCGACAAGATCATTCATGGTGCGCAATGTAGCACCTCTATAATTCCTATTTCCACCCCATTGAGCATAGCGCTCAATCTGACATGTCCTAATTTGTCTTCGTCACCGGCGGTGTGGTGTCTTCCCTCGGCAAGGGAATCGCCTCAGCCTCCTTAGCCGCGATTCTGGAATCGCGGGGCCTCAAAGTCACTCTGATCAAGCTGGACCCTTACCTCAACGTCGATCCCGGCACCATGTCGCCTTTTCAGCATGGCGA
>CAIYGK010000493.1 GCA_903925725.1 uncultured beta proteobacterium
TCCAACTGGGCAGCGCCACGGCTGAGCGAGGCGCAACTCGTCTATGCGGCCAACGACGCTTATGCCGCCATTCGCGTCCATTGTGCACTCGGCTTGTCCTGAGACAGGCGCCCCCGTCCGTCCGCGGGGCCTGCAGTCTGTCCCTTGTCCCCGCAGTACATCGCCCGGGGCTGGCGCTGGCGGCTTTGGTTTGCGTACAGTAGCGCCATTCAAGCCTTATCAATACAGGACAGCCACATGATCAACTCCAGCAACCCATCGACACCAGTGAGCCTGTGGACACGCTTTAGCACGGCCTTCCTGAGGGCCTACCACGCGTACGCCGGCTGGCTGGTCAGCATTTCCTGGTGGCGCTTCTTTGGCATGTCGCTGTTGCTGCTCGCTGCCATGGGGATTCTTCACGATATCCCACCCTTGAGCTGGACATATACCGAAATTCTGACTGATGCGGACGTTGGCAAGGCTTCCACCAAAAACAAGTGGACGCTCAAGCACAACAAAGAGCGTAAGAGTCCAGTAGAGGGTGTCGATATTTCGATAGACGACAGTGGTGTTCACATCAACACCCGCACGGCGAAGCCGGCTGCTGCGGCGTCTGCGGCCTTGCCTTCGACGCCTGCTGCGCCGGCCTCTGAAAGTGCCTCGGCCCCGCTGGTGCCCACAGTGCCTGCGGTTCCTGATCCCAATGGTGTGACGATCAAGCTGCCCCCCGGCGTTGACTCACAGGCGATCAAGGAAGCGGTGAACGAGGCGCGCCGCGAGATGATGGATGCGCTGGAAGAAGCGAGGCAGGAAGCTGCCGATGCGGCCGAGGCCGCCGCGGATGAATGGCGCCCCCGCGTCATCCGCCATCGTTACGGTGATCCGCTGATGCCGTTGACGATGTGGTTCATCCTGCTGTCCATCATCATCAAGATCAGCTACAAGGGCAAGGTGCAGGCCGAAGCCAAGGCGGCGCAGGCGACCGAGGTGGCGGAGTCTGAATCGCTGAAACGCCAGGTCGTGGAGGCGCGCATGGCCGCCATGCAGGCGCAGGTGGAGCCACACTTTCTGTTCAACACGCTGGCCAGCATCGAGCACCTGATCGAGACCGACCCGCCGCGCGCCGGCCAGATGCAGCGCAACCTGATTGCGCTGCTGCGCGCCAGCATGCCCACCATGCGCGAGGCCAACGCCCAGGGCACGCGTGATCTGGGGCGTGAGTTGGCCATGATCCGGCCCTACCTTGAGATCCTCAAAGTACGCATGGAAGACCGTTTGCAGACCGAGGTGCGCGTCAGCGACGGGCTGCTGTCGGCCGAGTTTCCGCCCATGATGCTGCAAAGCCTGGTCGAGAACGCCATCAAGCACGGGCTCGAACCCAAGGCCGATGGCGGGCTGCTGACGGTGAGTGCCGAGATTGTGCATGGCAATCTGGCAGTCACCGTGGCTGATACGGGTCTGGGTTTCGGCAAATCGGCGACTGCCGGTACCGGCATCGGTTTGAGTAATATCCGGGAGCGGCTGGCGCTGTTGTACGGCAGCAAGGCCAGCCTGGTGCTGAGCGAACCCGCCGCTGGTGGCACGTCAGCCACCATCACCGTACCTTATGTGTCACGCGCCAGCACGGAGACCTGAAATGCCCACTGCACTGATTGCCGACGATGAACGCCTGATGCGCGAGCAGTTGCGAACGCGATTGCGCGAGGTCTGGCCCGAGCTTGAGGTGGTGGCCGAGGCCAGGAATGGCGAAGAGGCCGTGACACTCACTGAACAGCAGCATCCGGATGTGGTTTTTCTGGACATCCGCATGCCGGTGCTCACTGGTGTTGATGCTGCGCGGCAGATCGCCCAACTCCCCACCTACGACGAAGCCAGCGGCTGGCCCGGCTGCGAAATTGTTTTCGTGACTGCCTACGATCAGTATGCGGTGCAGGCTTTCGAGCAGGGTGTGGTGGACTATGTGCTCAAGCCGGCCGATGCCGAGCGTCTGAGTCTGACCGCTGAGCGCATCAGGAAGCGCATGAACGAGCGTGCACAGCAGGAACGCGGCGACACCGATGTACCCGTGGTGCCGTTGCCGGCGCATACACCCGACATGCAGCAGTTGTTGCAGCGTCTGGCGGCGCAGATCAATCCGAAGACGCCTGCCAAACTGCAGTGGATCCAGGCCACCGTGCGCCAGGCCATCCAGATGATTGCGGTAGAGGATGTGCTGTTCTTCATCTCGGACGAAAAATACACGCGGGTCCAGACCGCCACGCTGGAAGCCCTGATTCGCAAGCCGATCAAGGAATTGGTGGAAGAGATCGACATGAACCTGTTCTGGCAGATTCACCGCTCGACGCTGGTCAACGTGAAAGCCATTGCAGGCGTCAGCCGGGACGAGCGTGGCCGGCAACTGGTGAGCGTGCGTGGGCACAAGGAAAAGCTGGAGGTCAGCCGAAGCTACGCAGGCTTGTTCCGCGGTATGTAGCGCAGCAAGGCCAATTGGATGCAAACGACCTCAAGGCGTCACATAATCGATGCCTCGGGAGGTCAGGCCATGAAATCATCGGACGGAGTTGACGAGCAGAAGGTATTTTTGACCGAGCTGCTGGCAGTGGTTGAGCGTATTACGACCAGCGGCGACCTGCAGGCGGTTACGCCTTTGCTTGATATGACCACCGAACACGCGCAGTCGCCATTGTTGTCTTCTCTGGCGGAGGCATTTGCCCGAATGGTAGTGCAGCTGGAAGCCCGGGAATTTCAGCTTGAATGCACGATCGAAGACCTGGTGCGGGTCAAGCAGGAACTTGAGCAAGCCAACTACGACGCGTTGACGGGGCTGGCCAATCGTGTCATTGCGCGCGACCGGCTGCATCAGGGGCTGCTGCAGGCCCAGCGCTCGGAACAGCAACTTGGCGTCCTGTATCTGGATCTGGACAAATTCAAGTGGGTCAACGACAACCTGGGCCACGCCGCTGGCGACGAGTTGCTGCGCCAGGTGGCGTCGCGCATGCGCAATACGGCACGCCAGGCCGACACTGTGGCTCGGTTGGGCGGCGACGAGTTCCTGTGTGTCATGCCTGCTATTGCCGATGTGAGCGCGGCGCAGGATCTGGCCGGACGGCTGGTTGAATGCCTGTCGCAGCCGTTTCAACTTGAGGCAGATAGGGTCTCCATTGGTGCCAGTGTCGGCATAGCCATGTTTCCAGATCATGGCGACACGGTCGATGCATTGATAGCCTGTGCTGACCACGCGCTCTACGATGCCAAACATGGCGGGCGCAACGGCTACCGGGTGTACTCAGTGACGAGGCAGGCTTGACCCCCCCAGCGGTCTGGTTAAACTTGATCGTGCGAAATTTTCCTGGAACTCAGAATGAGTGAAAGAGACAGCAGGCCTCAGGCAACGGTCAACTTTTTCCGGAACTACAACCGGGTTGTTGGTGCTGCCTTCCTGGCCATCGTGCTGCTGACGCTTGGATTCTTCCTGCATCAGATCAACGAAAAGCGCAAGGAGGAACTGGCAATTATTGAAGGCCACGTTGAACGGCACAGCCAATTCATCGAGTTTGTCTTGCGCTCGTCGCTGGATTACCTGGAATCTTTGCGCACGGCCGCTCATGGTCACTATCTGGATCAGTCCCAGCGAGAATCCCCGACCGCAGCACGGGACGCCGCCAGTCGCAACCGCTTGTTCAATATGCTGCGGCAAAATGAATCCGCATCCGCTTTTGATCTGGATGGGCTTCCCGATCGAGACTCTGGCGGCAACTTGACCGGAATCGGCTCGCTGCAAGGGCGCAACCAGGCCTTTTACATGGATGTTGGTATGGCCCTGGAGCTGAACCAGGCCTTTCACTCCATCACCTTCAACTTGCCGAACGCAGTCGAAGCCTCGTTCACTTCTGTGGAAGACTTTGATATCACTTCGCCCTGGCAGGAATCTTCGAAACGACGATTCAGCAGGGACCGGTATGAGCGACCCATCTGGCGCATGGGGACACCCCAAAACAACGCGAACCGCGAGAAATACTGGGGACCGGTCCACTTTGGTGGCAAGGACACTGGCTTGCTGGTGCCTGTAGGTGTTCCGATTTACAACAGGAACGAGTTCAGAGGCGTTGTTTCGATCGAGACCAGCCTGGACTATCTCAACCGCATCAACGCCGACTTCGGCTACAAGTTGGGGACCGTCATGCTGGTGGATGCGCATGGCGTGGTGCTGGCGCATCCCAGTCTTGCCAGAAGGGCTCTGGATCTGCAAACGACTCAAACACTTGGCGAATTCCTGCCCGCCGAGGTCCTGGCCAAAAGCCCCCAGTTGCTGGACCTGCCTGAGAATCAGCCAGTCGAAGTTGCCGGGCATGTATTGGTCCGGCACAGCTTTGTCTCGGCCCCCTGGACCCTGGTTTACAGCGTGCCGACTCAGACACTCTGGTACAAGCTGCTGCAGGAGCGTGGCGGCGCAATGCTTGCCATGTTCCTCGGCCTGACAACTTTGATCATTGTGATGTACCTGGTGACCGCCCGCGAGTTTGTGGTGCCAGCGACCAAACTGGTTCAGCACCTGGCAGCGGAATCCCAGTTTCAGCCGGTCCCTGTGCCTAAAGTTCCATTTCCGTGGCAA
>CAIYGK010000494.1 GCA_903925725.1 uncultured beta proteobacterium
ACTCCTTGGCGTGGGCGTGGTAATTCTTGCCAACGCAAAAAATATTGCGGCGGGGATGCGGTAAGGGTGCGCGCAAACTCACGGCACTCAACGGCAACGCCGCCAGCGAGGGGGGCAACTTCTGCCCGGCTGCAAGCATTTCAACAAGGGGTAGCGCACCAAGTTCCCGCTGTGCCAGAGGCATGTCAAAAGGTGTCACTTTCTGCAAATCGTCAGAAACGAAACCAACCTGGGGTTGTTGCTGGTGAAAAAAGGCTGCGATACGCATGGCTATATTCCGTCGATAAGTGGATGATGAGAGAGCATGTTAAAGTAATTTCGAAATAGAGGGGACACCATGAAGACACGCAGTCACGCCGCGCTGGCCGCCATTGCTTACGCATTTTTTCTGACTGCGCTCACCAGTGCGCCGGTTTGCTCGCAAACCGCCACCTACCCCACTCGATCCATCACCATGGTGGTGCCGTTCCCGCCCGGCGGTCTTGCAGACACGGTGGCACGTCCGGTGGCCGAAGCCATGAGCCGTGAGCTCGGCCAGACCGTCATCATTGAGAACAAAGCCGGGGCCGGCGGCGGCGTTGGAATGGGATTCGCAGCCAAAGCCAAATCCGATGGCTACACGGTGCTGATGGCACTGTCGTCATACTCGGTGATACCGGAAGCCGACATGTTGCTGGGACGCACACCCATGTTTGTTCTAACTGACCTGCGTCCGCTAGCCCGCTTCACCGCCGACCCCACCGTGCTTGCCGTGCGCGCCGATGCGCCATGGAAGTCGGTGAAAGACTTTATCGACGATGCCCGTAAGCGTCCCGGCGCCATTAACTACGGCTCGTCTGGCAACTACGGCACCATGCATGTGCCCATGGAAATGCTGGCGCAAACCGGTGGCGTGCGTCTTACGCATATCCCCTATAGCGGAGCTGGACCCGCAGTATTGGCCTTGCTTGGCGGTCAGATAGAGGCCGTTTCCACCGGACCGGCGACCGTGCTGCAGCATGTGAAGGTGGGCAAGTTGCGGGTATTGGGCCATTGGGGTCGTGGCCGACTGGAGTCATTGCCGGATGTACTCAGTTTGAAAGATCAGGGATTCAATGTGGAATATGCCCAGTGGTCGGGCATGTTTATTCCGGCCAACACGCCGGAGCCGATTGCTCAGCGCTTGCGCGCAGCGGCGCGCGTGGCAGCCAATGACGCCAAAGTTCGTGATGTGATTTACAGCGCAGGTAGTCCGGTGTTGTACCAGGACAGTCCGGAGTTCGAGAAGTATGTGCAGGATGACGCCAAGCGTATGGTGGACGTGGTCCGGCGCATTGGCAAAGTGGAATGACAGGGACACTTCAATGACTCAACTATTGCGACCACACAGTTTGTTTGCTGCTCTGGTCCTGGGGGCTGTTGCAATGAGTTCCAGCGTCATCGCCCAGTCCTATCCGACACGCCCGGTCAGAATCGTCGTGCCTTTTGCCGCTGGGGGCCCTGCCGACGTCTATGCGCGCTTTATCGGGCAACGCATGGCTGACGCCCTGGGCCAGCCCTTTGTGGTGGAGAACAAACCGGGGGCGGGGTCGGTTATCGGTACGGATGCTGTCGCCAAGTCAATCCCTGATGGCTACACGCTGCTGCTTATGTCCAACAGCCAGACGGTCAACGAGACCTTGATTCCCAACAAGCCCTACGCGCTGATGCGTGACTTCGTCGCGGTTGCCCCGATAAACTACTCTGACTTGGTGCTGGTCACCCATCCAGGCACCGGAATTCAAAACATCGCTGATCTGATCAAGCGCGCTCAGGCCCAACCCGGCAAGCTCAACTACGCATCCTCAGGGCCTGGAACGCCGTACCACATGGCCGCAGAGTTGTTCAAGAGTATGGCCAAAATCGATGTGGTGCACGTCCCCTACAAAGGCAGTTCGGGCGCTCGAAGCGATGTGCTGGGTGGTCAGGTCGACATGATGTTTGACGCTGTCACCACGATGGCCGAGCAAGTCAAGAGCGGCAAAGTAAGGGCTATTGCTACCAGCGGCAAGCAGCGCTCCGAAGTATTGCCCGATGTGCCCACGCTCAGCGAGGCCGGGGTATCTGGCTACGAAGCCACGATCTGGCTAGGTTTGCTGGCCCCCAAGGGCACACCCAAACCCGTGATCGACAAACTCAATGAGGCGGTATCCAAAATTTCCAGCCTGCCAGAAGTGAGCCAGTTGTGGGGGAAACAGGGTGCAGTGCCTATGGTAATGACCCCTGCCGTGTTCGACAAATACCTGCTGGCCGACGTGAGCAAATGGGCCGGCGTGATCAAGTCAGCCAACATCAAAATGGACTGAGCAACCCACCATGCATGCTTTGCACTTGTTGAGCGGCGGTGCCGCACAGGGTTTGGTACGGGCCACGCAGGCC
>CAIYGK010000495.1 GCA_903925725.1 uncultured beta proteobacterium
GCTATATTCGGGGGGTGGGTACAACGCTCAAATCATCGACCGGCAATCACCCTGCTGCGGCCAACGCAGCGGCGGCCAGCTTCGCCAGTTTGACGGCCAAGCTGGACTACCTCCCGGCGGCTGACCTGGACCTGGTACGAAGTGCCTACCGCTTTGCCGACCGGGCCCATCTGGGGCAAATCCGCGATAGCGGCGAGCCCTACATCACCCATCCCATCGCTGTGGCAGCGCAATGTGCTGACTGGAAGCTTGATGCCCAGGCGCTTATGGCCGCCCTGCTGCATGACGCGCTGGAAGATTGCAGCGTGACCAAGACCGAACTGGTCGAACGCTTTGGTCCGGCCGTGGCGGAGCTGGTGGACGGCCTTACCAAGCTCGACAAGCTGCATTTCAATACGCGCGAAGAAAACCAGGCCGAATCGTTTCGCAAGATGCTGCTGGCCATGGCCAGGGACATGCGCGTCATCCTGATCAAACTGGCCGATCGCACCCACAATATGCGCACACTGTCGGATGTGCCGCGCGAAAAGTGGGCGCGCATTGCATCCGAAACGCTGGAGGTCTACGCTCCGATCGCACACCGTTTGGGGCTGAATCAAGCCTACCGCGAATTGCAGAATCTGGCCTTTTGTCATCTGCGACCGTGGCGCTTCGCCATTTTGTCCAAGGCAGTCGCAAAAGCAAGACGCCGACGAAGAGACCTGATCCAGAAGGTGCAAAAGGAAGTTGAGGTGGCCTTTGCCGCCAGTGGCATGGAAGTGAGCATCAGCGGGCGCGAGAAAACCCTGTACTCGATCTACAAGAAGATGACCGAAAAGCACCTGAGTTTTGCCCAGGTGACCGACATTTACGGATTCCGCATTCTGGTGCCCAGTGTGATCGACTGTTACACCGCTTTGGGCATCCTGCATCAACTCTACAAGCCGGTACCAGGCAGGTTCAAGGACCACATCGCGATTGGCAAGGTCAACGGCTACCAGTCACTCCACACCACCTTGGTCGGCCCTTCGAGCATCAGTGTTGAATTCCAGGTTCGCACCGAGGCCATGAACGTTGTTGCCGAATCCGGTGTGGCCGCGCACTGGCTGTACAAGGTGAACAACCCGGCCCAGGCCAGTGTGAGCGACCGCCATGGCTCCAAGTGGATGCAGTCGCTGCTCGACATCCAGAATGAGACGCGCGACGCCGCGGAATTCTGGGATCACGTCAAGGTGGACCTGTTTCCGGATGCGGTTTACGTCTTCACACCAAAAAGCCAGATCATGGCCCTGCCGCGCGGCGCCACCGTGGTGGACTTCGCGTACTCTATTCACAGCAATGTGGGTGACCGAACGCAAAGCGCCAGGATCAACGGCGAGCAGGTGCCCCTGCGCACCGAACTGAAGAATGGCGACGTGATAGAAATCGTCACGGCGCCCGATGCCACGCCGAATCCGAACTGGCTGAGTTTTGTCAGAACGGCTCGCGCCCGCTCCAAGATCCGCCAGCACCTCAAGACCATGGCGCTGGCTGACTCACAGAGCCTGGGCGAGAAAATGCTGACGCAGGCGCTGCGCGCCGAGGGCATTGACAAGACGCTGGCAGAAACCGCCGGCAACAAACAGGTTTGGGACAAATTGCTGCGTTTTAGTGGCAACAAGAACCGGTCCGAACTGCTGACCGACATCGGCTTGGGTAAACGAATCGCCAGCATTGTTGCCAAGCGGCTGCGTGCCTTGCTGACAGACAGTGGAGAAAAGCTCGACGCTGTATTGCTGACACGCGAACGTTTTGCGATGAATCAGTCAGGCTCCCAGGGTGGCGTGATGCTTGATGGCAGTGAAAATGCCTCAGTCTCGTACGCGCGCTGTTGCCGGCCAATCCCGGGCGACAGCATCGTTGGCTACCTGGGGCGAGGTGAAGGCCTGATCGTCCATGTGGAAGACTGCGCCGTTGCAAGAAAGCTCAAGCACAAGGACAGCGAGCGCTTTATCGGAGTCGAATGGTCCGATGAACCGGTGCGCACGTTCGAATCCGAAGTGGTGGTCACTGTGACCAACGGCAAAGGGGTACTGGCACGCGTGGCCGCCGCACTGGCAGCCGCCGAAGTGGACATTACTCGCGTGGATATGCAGGATGAGGCCGCGCAAGGCGCCACTGAACTGCGCTTTCTGATCGCCGTGCGCGATCGCAATCAGATCGAAGCGTCACTGCGCAACCTCAGACGAACGCTTTCAGTACTCAAGGCCGAGCGAACGAGCAACAGCGCCCCCCTCAGCTAAGCGGTGGCGCCGGGTAGCGCACACTGAGCACCTCAATCTCTACCACGCCCGCAGGCGTTGGCAACTGCAACACATCGCCACTACGGCTCATGAGCAAGGTTCTGGCAATCGGCGAGACCCAACTGACCTGATCCTTCGCGCTATCCACCTCGTCAATGCCCAAAATAGTCACCGTGCGCTGGGCACCTGCCTCGTCTGCGTAGGTCACACTGGCGCCAAAGAAAACCTGATCGCTGCCATGATGCACGGTGGGGTCCACCACCTCGGCCAGCGAGAGCCGCTTGGTCAGAAAGCGGATGCGCCGGTCAATTTCGCGCAGCCGCTTCTTGCCGTAGATGTAGTCTCCATTCTCGGAGCGGTCGCCATTGCTGGCGGCCCAGTGCACGATCTCAACGACCTTGGGACGCTCGATGTCCATCAACGCCATCAGTTCGGCATGAATCCGCGCGTAGCCAGCCGCTGTGATGTAGTTTCTGGCCCCGGCAACATCCGCGGGCGCGGGTGGCTCGGCATCGTCTTCGTCTTCTGTTTCCTTGGTAAAGGCCTTGTTCATTGCAAATTCGAAGCGGACTTGACCCGTTTCCACGGACAGTCTTAGATTCGTGATTATCAGTTCCCCACCCACTTGCCCACAATCTCTTTGATTGCCCGGCCGCTGAGGTCCAGCGCTTGTGCCTCGGGCAGCCAGGCCAGCACGCCGGGTGGCGGTGACTGGATGGCTTCAAAGTCAGTGGGGGCCGGAGTTGCCTGCAGGCCCTGCGCGGCAAAGAGAGCCATGGCGCGCGGCATGTGCAGTGCCGAGGTGACCAACAAAATATGGTTGATGCCGCGTGCCTTGAGCAATGCAGCGCTGAAGGCGGCGTTTTGGCGCGTGTTGCGGCTGGCCTCGTCAAGCACAATGGCGTGCGTCGGCACACCCAGATCAGCCAGAAAGACGGCGCTGGCGCGGGCTTCGGAATAAGCATCCCTTTCAGGGTCGCTGCCGCCACTGACCAGCACCAGCGGCGCCTTGCTCGCATGAAACAGGCGCGCTGCAAACCAGACCCGGTCTGCCGCAGCATTCAGGTTAATCTCGGTGCTTTTGCCCGATGGCGGCGCAATGCCTCCACCCAAGACCACGATAGCCTGCGCTGGTTCAAACGAGGCGATGGGAGCTTGCGGATACTGGTTCTCCAGCACGCTGCCCAGCCAATGACTGAGCACGGGCATGGACCAGGCCCAGAGCCAAACGAAGGCCAGCGTGCCCAGTGCCAAGCTGCTGTGCAAACGCTGGCGCCAAGCTAGCAAGATGGCAAGAGTGGCCAAGCACAGTGCCGTGCCCAGCGGAGACAACAACCAGATTACAAGTTTTGACAGCATGCGTGGATGCCGGATCGAGCCCGGCATGACAAATTGGAGTCTGACCCGAACTAATTTTCACCCGGTGAGTAGCCGGATTCACGTTGATGACGAATGCGCGCCACAAAAACCAGGTCTCGGGCATCGTCAAATTCGTATCGCGCCAGATAGCCGCTACGCCTGCGCGAAATGATGAGCTCTCGCAGCCCGCCCTCAACCGGCCGACCGATACCGGGTTGATGCGTCAAAACTTGCAATGCATCAAGTATGAAATCCAGCAAATCACCCGCCATGGGATCGTCTGAATCGACAAGAAACTCCTCCAACCGCAGCAGATCGTCAAATGCGGCCTGGCTCAAAAATACGCCAGCCATAAGAATCAGCCAAGGCGCGTTGGCACAAGATTTTCAGGTTTGCCCTGATGCCCCTTACGGTGATTTGCCAACTCTGAAAAATAGGCACGCACCTCACCGAGTTCATAGCCTGACCCGGTGGCCTTCATGTCGCGCAATGCCGCCATGGAGTCCGTCACAAACGCTTCACGCAGGTGTGTGCGTCGCACGGAATCGGCCAGGGTCTGCACCATCAATGCATGCAGGCTCAGGCCAGCTTTTTTTGCCACATCCTCAAGTTGCATCTTGAGCGTGGCTGGCAATTTCAAACTGGTGGGTTTATTTGCAACACTGGTGACAGGCATTTCTACTCCATCTGGAAGGGTAGTTACATTTGACTACCTTGTGAATTTATCACAAATATTCGCGTGGATGCCGGATCGAGCCCGGCATGACAAATTGGGTTCTGACCCCAATTTATTCTTAACCAGCGTACCCATTGGGATTGCTGCTTTGCCAGCGCCAGGCATTGGCACACATGTCAGCAAGCCCGCGCTCTGCGCGCCAACCCAGTAGGTCCAGTGCCAGAGACGGGTCGGCGTAGCAAGAGGCAATGTCGCCAGCACGCCGTGCCATCACCTTATAGGGCACAGGCTTGCCGCTGGCCTGTTCAAAAGCGCGCACCATGTCCAGCACGCTGTAGCCCACGCCGGTGCCCAGGTTGATGGCGCGGCATTCGGCGTGTTGTTCGAGCCGCTGCAGTGCCTTCAGGTGACCCAGAGCCAGGTCCACCACATGGATGTAGTCGCGCACGCCGGTGCCATCAGGCGTGTCGTAGTCATTGCCCCAGACGTTCAGGAACTCACGCCGCCCCACAGCCACCTGTGCCACAAAGGGCAGCAGGTTGTTGGGCGTGCCCTGCGGGTCTTCGCCAATCAGGCCGCTGGCGTGGGCTCCCACCGGGTTGAAGTAACGCAGGATGCTGATGCGCCAGGCCGGGCTGCTGCGGTAAAGGTCGCGCAGCATCTCTTCAATCACCAGCTTGGTCTGGCCATAGGGGTTGGTGCTTGAGAGCGGATGGTCTTCGGTCAACGGCAGGCGCTGCGGCTCACCATAGACTGTGGCCGACGAGCTGAAGACCAGGTTCTTGACATCGCACTCAGCCATGGCCTGTAGCAGGCACAGTGTGCCCACCACATTGTTGTCGTAGTAGGCCAGTGGGTTTTGCACCGACTCACCCACCGCCTTGAGGCCGGCGAAGTGGATCACCGCCTTGGCGCCACTGCTGCGAAGGGCTGCGGCCAGGGCGGCACGGTCGCGCACATCGCCCTGCACCAGGGTGGGCTTGCGCCCAGTGATGCGTGCAACACGCGCCAGCGCTTCAGGCTGGCTGTTGCAAAAGTTGTCGAACACGGTCACGTCCAGGCCCGCGTTGAGCAACTCGACACAGGTGTGGGAACCAATATAGCCGGCGCCGCCGGTGACGAAGATCATGGGTAGATTGATCCCAATTAATTCACAAACGGATTGACGATGCGTACGCCTGCAGCTACTTCGCCAGCATTCATGTCTTCGCTGAGCAGCACGACGCAACCCGCCGCCTGCGCGCTGGCCAGAATGATGGAGTCATAAAACGCGAGACTGCGCGTCTGGTGCAAATCCAGAGCTGCTCTGATAATGACCGGGGTCACCTGCACCATTTCAAACTGCTCGTACAGATCGAGTTGGGCACGCACATGTTGCGCGGACAAACCGAGTTTTTTGAGGGCGACGTTGCAATACTCTTGCAGCACTTGAGTTGACAACACGCCGTTGGCGTCGTCATATAACTGCTTCAGAATGGATAGCGCGGTGCGCTGTTTTTCGGGCGCATCGCTGGCCTCGGCGTAGATCAGCAGGTTGGTGTCGATAAAGCTGCGTTCAGCCATGGCCTTAACGCTCATTGGCCTCATCGCGATTAAAGCGCCAAGCACCAAGCTGTGCGTGAGAACTTAAACAGCGCTCCTCAAACTGCGCCCATTGCTGTCCGCGCCGCGCGCCGCCCGCCAACTGGTCCAGGTAATCGCGCACCGCCTGGTTAAGGCTTTTACCCATCCGCCGAGCCGCCTCACGAGCCCGCAAGGCGACCTGCTCGTCCACCGAAAGTGTGATGTTCATCGTGGCTCCTGAAGTTGGATTCACACGTATTATGTGCGCACAATTGCTGGCTGTCAATTGCTGGATTTAAAGTCCTCGCCAAGACAGGAGGCCGTCGTCTTCCGAGTTAGGCAGTGGCCAACTTGGCACTGGCAAGCCGGTTCAGGCTCACTCCCTGCTCGGCGGCTTGCACTGCCAAGGCGCGGTGCACTTCGGGTGGAATGCGCACCCTGAACTGTCCGCTGTACAGTTTTTCGGCCAGCGGGGTGGGCATGACTTCGCCCGACGCCTGCATATCTTTGGCCACATCAGCAAGCACCTTGCGGATACCTTTCAACGCGTCTTCCGGGGTTTTTGCCAGCCACGATAACGAGGGAAACTCAGCGCACAAGCCAACATGCTCGTTATCTTCGGCAGACCAGGTGACGCGGTAGGTGTAGTGATCAATTTGCATTGCGGATATCCTCTAGCTTTTGAATGGCAAGCAGTACCTGCCGCACCTGGTAGGGTTTGGCTTTACCTTTGTCACCCTGAATGTTGATCCGTGGATCCCCTACCCAAGGCGTCTTGAAGATTGCATGGCTGGTACCGGATTGACGACACTTTCCAAAGTGTTCTTCACAGACCTTCTTTAGATCGACGAAGCGGACGTTGGCCGGCTCGCGTCGCATCTGGTCCAGAATCTTTTGAGAAGCGGTCATGGCGCTATGGTATCAATATTGGCACCATTATGCAAACTTACCCAGCCACCTCAAAGTTCACCCGCGCCACGTCCAAAAGGTCATTGCGTTCCCGGACCTGATTCGAGGACCGGATGACAGCTTCGCGGTCCGGCATGCCTAATTGGAGTCTGATAATCATCTAGCCCAGGAGTCGATCTCCGAGGCCCAAAGTCGTATCGTCGTGATTGCGAAATCAACCGAACGGCTTTTAACAAAGGAGATCGACATGGAACTTTAC
>CAIYGK010000496.1 GCA_903925725.1 uncultured beta proteobacterium
CGGTGCTACCTACCCGCACACTCCGGGGGCCCCGTCAACGTGTGCCTACTTGGGAGTGCTGCGCGTAGTGATGGCCCGTTTCACCTTTGGGCTCGTGCCGCAACCTGCGTTGCGTCCGAGTCCAAAACTCGTCTCTGTTGCTCTGATCCTCACCTTATACCCATGGCTTGCGCCGCAGGCTTTCAGTGGACAGCTGTTAGCTGCTACGCTGCCCTGTGCAGTCCGGACGTTCCTCCAGTGCGCCCTTTCGGGTGATGCACCAGCGGCAGTCTGGCGGGCTTCACACCCCGGATTATCCACTCCTGAGACAATGGCAAGACCATGATCCGCCTGACCGAGCTGAAACTGCCGCTGGAGCACGCAGCCGACGCGCTGCCCGCACTGATAGCGCGCACGCTGGGCGTCGATGTCACCGACCTGGGGCCGTTCACGATCTTCAAGCGCAGCATCGACGCGCGCAAAGCCGATCTGGTTCAGGTTTACATCCTTGATTTGGAACTGGCGGCGACGCTCGAGGCGACGTTGCTGACCAAGTTTGCCGGCAATCCCCACATCTTTGCGGCGCCAGATCTGGTGTACCACCCGGTCGCTCGGGCGCCGGACAATTTTGGTCCGCGTCCGGTGGTTGTCGGCTTTGGTCCCTGCGGCATTTTCGCGGCGCTGATCCTGGCGCAAATGGGTTTCAGGCCGATCGTGCTGGAGCGCGGCAAGACGGTGCGTGAACGCACGCAGGATACCTGGGGCCTGTGGCGCAAGCGGGAGCTCAATCCGGAATCGAACGTGCAGTTTGGTGAAGGTGGCGCCGGCACGTTTTCCGACGGCAAGCTCTACAGCCAGATCAAGGATCCGCGCCATCTCGGGCGCAAGGTCATGAACGAGTTTGTGAAAGCCGGCGCTCCACCCGAAATCCTGGTCGATGCGCACCCGCACATCGGCACTTTCAAGCTGGTCAAGGTAGTAGAGAACCTGCGCCGGCAAATCATCGCGCTCGGTGGCGAGATCCGCTTCCAGCAGCGCGTCTCCGATGTGCTGATTGAAGAAAGGCCGCAGGGTCGTCAACTGCGAGGCCTCACCGTCTTGAACCAGGCCAGCGGCGAGTCCTACGAATTGCGTGCCGACCATGTGGTGCTGGCGCTGGGTCACAGCTCGCGAGACACCTTTGCGATGCTGCACGAGCGCGGCGTCGCCATGGAAGCCAAGCCATTTTCGATTGGCCTTCGCATCGAGCATCCGCAAAGCGTGATCGACCGCGCGCGCTGGGGTCGCCATGCGGGCAACCCCAAGCTGGGTGCGGCCGATTACAAACTGGTGCATCACGCCAGCAACGGTCGCTCGGTCTATAGTTTTTGCATGTGTCCGGGCGGGACTGTCGTGGCTGCCACCTCGGAAGCTGGGCGCGTCGTCACTAACGGCATGAGCCAGTACTCGCGCAACGAGCGCAATGCCAATGCCGGTATCGTGGTTGGCATTGATCCGAACGACTACCCCGTTACCGACGGCGTGAACCAACACCCGCTTTCCGGCATCGTGCTGCAGCGCGCGCTTGAGTCGCAAGCCTATGTGCTGGGCGGCTCCAACTACGACGCGCCGGGGCAACTGGTAGGCGACTTCATCGCCGCTCGCGCCTCAACCAAGCTCGGCGGTGTGGAACCCTCCTACAAGCCCGGCGTGCTGCTGGGTGACCTGCGTGCTGCCTTACCGGCCTACGCCACCGATGCGATACGCGAAGCGCTGCCTGCCTTCGGGCGCAAGATCAAGGGATTTGACATGCCGGACGCCGTGCTGACCGGTGTCGAGACCCGCACCTCGTCCCCACTGAAAATGCCGCGCGGCGAAAACTTCCAGAGCAGCAATACGCGCGGTCTCTACCCTGCGGGCGAAGGGGCCAGCTACGCTGGTGGTATTTTGTCAGCGGGCGTGGACGGCATCAAGGTGGCCGAAGCGCTGGCCAGGAACGCAGGCGCCCTATCGCCACCATTGACATAAACAATCACGGTTGACCTCTTCCTTGGTTATCATTTGCCTCAATGAGATCGACTCATTCGATAGTTTTTTCACCACTCGTTAAAGGAAACACCATGTCTTTGATCAACACCCAAGTTCAGCCTTTCAAGGCCCAAGCCTTCCACAATGGCAAGTTCGTTCAAGTGTCCGATGAGTCGCTCAAGGGCAAATGGTCGGTTCTGATTTTCATGCCAGCCGCTTTCACCTTCAACTGCCCGACCGAAGTGGAAGACGCTGCCGACAACTATGCCGAGTTCCAGAAAGCGGGAGCTGAGGTGTACATCGTCACGACCGACACGCACTTCTCCCACAAGGTATGGCACGAGACTTCCCCTGCGGTAGGCAAAGCCAAATTCCCGCTGGTTGGCGACCCAACCCACCAACTGACACACGCCTTTGGTGTGCACATCGAAGAAGAAGGACTGGCCCTGCGTGGCACCTTCATCATCAATCCCGAAGGCGTGATCAAGACCATGGAAGTTCATGACAACGCCATCGCCCGCGACGTCAAGGAAACACTGCGCAAGCTCAAAGCCGCCCAGTTTGTCGCCAGCAACCCCGGGCAGGTTTGCCCCGCCAAGTGGAACGTCGGCGCGAAGACCCTGACCCCATCGCTGGACCTGGTCGGCAAAATCTAAGCAGTCCGTCTGCTGGAGGGGGTGCGCTGTGCTGCGCCCCTTCTATCAGAGGGTTTGCAGTTCGGCGCTTCCTGCGCCACTGAAGGTCCCCGCTTGAAGGAAAGATCATGCTTGATGCACCGATGAAAACTCAACTCGAAGGCTATCTGCAAAATCTGCGCACACCGATTCGCCTGATTGCATCGCTGGACGACAGCGACAGCTCAGCCGAGATGCGTGAACTGTTGGTGGAAATAGCCAGTCTGTCAGACAAGGTAAGCCTCGATGAATCCGGCAGCGACCGGCGCAGACCCTCCTTCGTGATCGCCAGGGAGGGCGAAACACGCGGTGTGCGCTTTGCAGCGATACCGCTCGGTCACGAATTCACTTCGCTGGTCCTGGCACTGTTGTGGACGGGTGGTCACCCGCCCAAGGTGAGCTTGGAAGTCCTTGAGCAGATCAGGGGACTGGATACCGAAATGAACTTCGAGGTCTACATGTCCCTGTCTTGCCACAACTGCCCCGACGTGGTGCAGGCTGCGGCACTCATGGCGATCTACAACCCCAGGATTCAAACGGTTGTGATTGACGGCTCCCTGTACCAGGCAGAAGTGGACGCGCGTGAGGTCATGGCGGTCCCTATGGTCTTCATGAACGATGCTCTGTTCGGTTCGGGTCGCATGACGCTGGAAGAGATTGTCGGGAAAATCGACAGTAACTCCGGTGCACGGGAGGCCACCAAACTGAATGACAAGGATCCCTTCGATGTGCTGATCGTGGGTGGCGGCCCCGCCGGTGCGGCAGCGGCCGTTTACGCAGCCCGCAAAGGCATCCGGGTCGGCGTTGCAGCTGAACGCTTTGGCGGTCAAGTGAACGACACCATGGCGATCGAAAACTACATCTCCGTGCTGGAGACCGATGGCCCCAAATTCGCGGCAGCACTTGAAGCCCAGGTGCGCCACTATGAGGTAGACATCATGAACCTGCAACGTGCCACGAAGCTGGTTCCCGCTGCCAAAGCCGGCGGATTCACTGAAGTGCATATGGAGAATGGCGGTGTGCTTAAGGCAAGCAGCGTCATCCTGTCCACCGGCGCGCGCTGGCGCAATGTCAATGTGCCGGGGGAGGCACAGTACAAGAACAAGGGTGTGGCTTACTGCCCGCACTGCGACGGCCCGCTGTTCAAAGGCAAGCGCGTGGCGGTGATCGGCGGCGGCAACTCGGGTGTGGAAGCGGCGATTGACCTGGCTGGCGTGGTCGAACACGTCACGCTGGTGGAATTTCTCGATGTGCTCAAAGCGGATGCGGTGCTGGTGAGCAAGCTCAAGAGCCTGCCCAATGTCACCATCCACGTGAACGCACAGACCACTGAGATCACCGGTGACGGCCATAAGGTGAACGGTCTGAGCTACCGGGACCGCACCAGTGGCGTCGAGCACCATGTCGAACTTGCAGGCGTGTTCGTGCAGATCGGTCTGGTCCCAAACACCGAGTTCCTCAAAGGCACGCTGGAATTGAGCCGATTCGGTGAAATCGTGGTGGATGCCAAGTGCCACACCAGCCTGCCGGGTGTGTTTGCTGCGGGTGACGTGACAACCGTGCCCTACAAGCAGATTGTCATCGCCGCCGGCGAGGGCGCCAAAGCCGCCCTAAGCGCGTTTGACTATCTGATTCGTCGCCCGGCAGCGACTGCGACGGTCAAAACAGCGGAAGGTGCCGCAGCTTAGGCTGAACTCAACCCGTAGTTGACTGCGCCGGACGTGTGGCACCCCAGAGCCCAACAAGACAAAGCAGCATGCCGGCGCCCGACACGAGCGTCGGTCGCCAGCCCTCAAACAGCGCCGACATCAGCAGCGCCATCGGTGGAATCACCAGACCGGTCAACGCTGCGCGCCCGGGACCTTGCCGCTTTGCCAGACTGAAGTAAAGCAGGAATGCTGCCACTGAGCCCATTGCGCTCAGATAGACAAGTGAGATCCAGTAGCTCGGGCGCGGGTCCAGATGAAACTCCACACCTCCGAGCGCTGCAATCAGCGTCAGCGTGAGCGCCCCGTAGCCCATGCTCCAGGCCAGCAAGGGAATGAGTGAGGCGCCACGACGCGTCAGACGCAGTGTCAGCATGTTGCCGATGGACGCAAAGGTCACCGCCATCAAACCCAGACCGACGGCGCCGAGTACGCCGACGCCTTCGCGGGCCGCAGCAATCGCAGGCCAGAAGATAAGCGCAATGCCTGTCACACCAACGGCACCCGACAATACAAAGCGCCGGCTGATCGATTGGCCAAAGCACAAGGCGCCACCGATCGCATTGGTGAAAATCATCAGCGAAAACAGCACCGCCATCAGGCCCGAAGGAAGATTCTTTTCGGCCTCGTAGGTTCCCATGTAATTGAAGCCGTACTGCACGGCACCCGTGAGCAGCAGCCAGCCGTGCTGTGGCGGGCTGAATGCCAGCGACTCGCCGCGCCAGCGCGCAATCGAAAACAGCATGATGCTGGCCAGGCCAAAGCGCAGCGCCACCGAATGCAGCACCGCCACATCGCCCAGCTGGTACAGGATGACGTGCCAGGTCGTGGCCCAGATCAGGGTCGGCGCCCAGAACAGGAAGCGATCAGACACGCATGGCTCGTTCAGGCTTGTCGTGCGTCAAGCGGGCGCGTTCTGCAACGCAGCGATGCGCTCTTCGAGCGGTGGGTGCGTGGAAAAAAGCTGGCCCATGCCGCCGGCGATACCGAAGGCCGCCACACTCTTGGGCAACTCGCCGACCTGCATGCCGCCCAGGCGCGCCAGGGCGTTGATCATGGGCTGACGCCGCCCCAGCAACTGCGCGGATCCGGCATCCGCCCGGAATTCACGGTGCCGCGAGAACCAGGCCACAACCATGGAGGCGGCAAAGCCGAGCACGATGTCAAGCACCAGCGTCGTGATCATGTAACCAATGCCGGGTCCGCTGGAACGCTCATCGTTTCGGCGCAGGAAGCTGTCGACCGCATAACCGATGACGCGGCTCAGGAACACGACAAAGGTGTTCATCACGCCCTGGATGAGGGTCATGGTGACCATGTCGCCATTGGCCACATGCGCAATCTCATGGCCAATGACGGCCTCGATCTCCTCACGCGTCATGCCCATCAGCAAACCGGTGCTGACCGCCACCAAGGCCGAATTTTTGAAAGCACCG
>CAIYGK010000497.1 GCA_903925725.1 uncultured beta proteobacterium
GCTGCGGGCGCGCTCGGCCAGAAGTATCCAATCGAGTCGCTGATACTGGTCGAGTGCGACCGCATTGTCAGCGCCGCTGAGCGCCAGGCGCTGGCACAGGAACTGACTCGTGTACTGGGTGATGTGCGCAGTTCTGTGCAGGACTGGCCGGCCATGCTGGAGCGCGTTCAGAGTGTTGGCGATGCAGCGAAAGGCTCACCCCTTTCAGCCGATAGTCGACAGGAAGGAATTGACTTCTTGCATTGGCTGCAGGACCGCCATTTCACTTTCCTGGGGGCGCGAGACTATGACTTCAAGCGCGACGCTTCCGGTGTCAGACTGATCGCCTGCCCGGCTTCAGGTTTGGGCATTCTGCGTGGGTCCCCTCAGACCACTGAGACGCTCCTGCCAGGTGGCGCGGTGGCCCTGATGGAGTCCAACGAACTGGTACTCGTGACCAAGGCCATGACGCGAGCCACCGTGCACCGTCCGGCCTGGCTCGACTACATCGGTGTCAAGCGTTTCGATGGCAATGGCCAGCTTGTCGGTGAGTCGCGCTTTCTCGGGCTCTACACATCGAGCGCCTATTCAGCACCGGTTAGCCAGATTCCAAGGGTGCGCCGACTGGCGGCTCAGGTCATGAACAGCGCCGGTGTGGTACCCGAAAGCCATGCGGCCAAGGCACTGCAGGCGATCTTGGACGCCTATCCGCGCGACGAACTGTTCCAGATCGATGCAGCCACCCTGACCGAGCACGCGATGGGAATTCTGCGACTGCAGGAACGTCAGCGCACGCGCGTGTTCCTGCGGCGCGATCCCTTTGGTCGATTCATCTCGGCCCAGGTGTTCGTGGCGCGTGAGCGTTTCAATACCGAACTGCGCATCCGGGTTGGAAATGAACTGGTAGCGGCTCTGGATGGCCAATCCGTCGAGTTCACACCCACATTGACCGACAGCCCGCAGGCGCGCATTCATTACCTGGTGCGTGCCGCGAGTTCAGCACCAGAGACCGTTAACCTCGGTGCGCTGGAGGCCCGTGTGGCAAAGCTGGCGCAGCGCTGGGAAGACGATTGCAGCGCCGAGTTGTTGCGCACCCATGGTGAAGGCCAGGGACTGCTGCTGGCGCACCGTTTTGCAAACGCCTTTCCGATCGCCTACCGCGAGGATTTTTCGGCCGCTGTGGCGGCTGAGGACGTGGACATGCTGGCCGCCTTGTCGCCTGCTGCGCCACTGGCGGTCAGGCTTTATCGGCCTCTCGATGCAAGTCCGGGTCAGTTGCGTTTCAAGATCTACAGCACCAGCAAGGTTGCGTTGTCGGACTCCTTGCCTGTGCTCGAACGCATGGGTGCGCTGGTGCTGGATGAGCACCCGTACCACATTGGCGGCGCAGATGTTCTGCTGTGGATTCACGACCTCGGCCTGCAGTTGCCAGTGGGTACGGATCTGGCCGCAGTAAAGCAACGATTTGAAGACCTCTATTGCCTGGCCTGGCGTGGCGATGTCGAGAGTGATGAACTGAACAAGCTGGCTCTGACCAGCGCGCTGGACGCTCGCGCCATCGCCGTGCTGCGGGCCTACACCCGGTACTTCAGGCAGATCGGTTTTGCTTTCAGCCAGAACTACATTGAAACAGCCTTGAACCGGAACGCTCCGATTGCACAAGCCATTGTGGACCTCTTCAATGCACGCTTCGACCCGGA
>CAIYGK010000498.1 GCA_903925725.1 uncultured beta proteobacterium
GACCGTGGCCAGCAGTTTGTCTGCCGGCAGGCCGTACACCTGGGTCAGCAGTTCCCAGCCCCACTTGAGCGAATCCCGCTTGAAATAGTCGCCAAAACTCCAGTTGCCCAGCATCTCGAAGAAGGTGTGATGGCGCGCCGTGTAACCCACGTTTTCCAGATCGTTGTGCTTGCCGCCGGCGCGCAGACATGCCTGCACCGAGGCGGCGCGCACGTAGGATCGCTTGTCAGTCCCCAGAAAAACATCCTTGAACTGCACCATGCCCGAGTTGGTGAACATGAGCGTCGGGTCATTGCCGGGCACCAGCGGACTCGACGCCACCACGGTGTGGCCCTTGGACTCGAAGAAGTCAAGAAATATCTTGCGGATATCGGCAACACTGGCAGGGATGACAGGTGAATTCATGGTGGGTGGCAAGGGTTGGGGAGTTCGTCCGGGAAGCGGCGAATTTTAAGTCATAGCCGCCCTTGTCAGGCCCCTGAAACAGCCGGTAGCAGAAACTTGTCGCCATCGGTACTCGACGCAGGTCAAAAATCAGCTACGCTTGCCGTTTTGGATCTTCGATACCGACTGCAAAGACTGAACGCCATGAACCAGAAGCCCTCACCTCTGTCCCTCCTCAAAGACCCGAGCCTGCTCAAGACTGACGCGCTGATCAACGGTCAGTGGATCAAAGGCGCCCATCGCTTCGACATCATCGACCCCGCTACGGGCCAGAAACTCGCCGATGTCGCCAACCTCGGGCCGGCTGACGCCGAACTCGCCATTGCTGCGGCCAACGCCGCCTGGCCAGCCTGGCGCAGCAAGACGGCCAAGGAACGCAGCATCATCCTGCGCAAGTGGTTTGATCTGCTTATAGCCAATCAGGACGATCTGGGACGCATCATGACAGCCGAGCAGGGCAAGCCGCTGCCCGAAGCCAAGGGCGAAATTGCCTATGGCGCCAACTTTGTGGAGTGGTTTGCCGAGGAAGCCAAGCGCATCAACGGCGAAACGCTCCCCCAGTTCGACAACACGCGACGCATCCTTGTGCTGCGCCAGCCGATCGGTGTCTGCGCCGCCATCACGCCCTGGAATTTCCCCAACGCCATGATCACACGCAAGGTGGCACCAGCCCTGGCTGCGGGTTGTCCGGTCGTCATCAAACCGGCTGAACTCACGCCCTTGAGCGCTCTCGCCGTTGCCGAACTGGCGATCCGTGCCGGCATTCCGGCCGGCGTGCTCAACATGCTGACAGCTGATGCCGACAACAGCATTGCCATTGGCAAAGTGTTGTGCGCCAGCGATGTCGTGCGTCACATCAGTTTCACCGGCTCGACGGAAGTCGGCCGCATCCTGATGGCGCAGTCGGCACCGACGATCAAGAAATTGTCATTGGAACTCGGCGGCAATGCTCCCTTCATCGTCTTTGAAGATGCCGACATCGACTCCGCCGTAGAAGGCGCTTTTGCCAGCAAATACCGCAACGCGGGCCAGACCTGCGTCTGCTCGAATCGCCTCTATGTGCAGGAAGCGGTCTACGAGGAGTTCGTCACCAAGTTTGCCGCCAAGGTTGCTACCGCCAAGGTCGGCAATGGCTTTGAGGAGGGTGTCAACCAGGGCCCGTTGATCGAGGAAGCGGCGCTGGTCAAGGTGCAGCGTCATGTGGATGACGCGCTGGCAAAGGGCGGTCGTGTACTGGTCGGCGGCAAGCGCCTGCCGGGGCTGTTCTTTGAGCCCACCGTAGTGGCCGACGCCAGCGCCGACATGCTGTGTGCCAAGGAAGAAACCTTTGGCCCGTTCGCACCGGTCTTCAAGTTCAAGACAGAGCAGGAAGCGATAGCCGCCGCCAACAACACCGAGTTCGGCCTGGCCAGCTACTTTTACAGCCGCGATGTTGGACGGATCTTTCGCGTCAGCGAAGCGCTTGAGTACGGCATGGTCGGCGTCAACGTCGGCATCATTGCGGCCGAGCACGTTCCGTTTGGCGGCGTCAAGCAGTCAGGTCTGGGCCGCGAAGGATCACATCACGGCATCGACGACTATGTGGAAATCAAGTACGTCTGCATCGGCGACGTGCTGAACTAACAGAACATCGACAACACTTTAGGAAACTTTTCCATGCAATACCGACGCATTGGCCGCAGTGGCCTTCAGCTTAGTGAACTCTCGCTTGGCTCCTGGGTGACTTATCACAATCAGGTCGACAGCGCTGCCGCCCGCGAGATGATGGCTGCCGCATTCGATGCGGGTGTCAACTTCTTTGACAACGCTGAAGTCTATGCACTGGGCCGAAGTGAGGTCGTCATGGGCGAGGCCCTCAAGGCCTTGAAGTGGCCACGCCTGAATTACGTTGTTTCGACCAAGTTCTTCTGGGGACTGGAGCGCGAGGGCCAGACCGTGAACCGCAAGGACACGCTGAACCGCAAGTACCTGACCCAAGCCATCGACGGCTCGCTCAAGCGCATGGGCCTGGACTTCATTGACCTGGTTTATTGCCACCGACCTGACCCGCACACGCCGATTGAAGAGACGGTGTGGGCCATGAGTGACATGATCAATCGCGGCAAGGCCCTTTACTGGGGCACCAGCGAATGGTCGGCTGATGAAATTCGCGCTGCCTGGAATATTGCGGAACGCCATCACCTGCACAAGCCGATCGTGGAGCAGCCGCAGTACCACCTGTTCCATCGCAAACGCGTCGAGCAGGAATACAAGCGCCTCTATGAAGACATCGGCCTGGGCCTGACCACCTGGAGCCCGCTGGCCAGCGGCCTGCTCACCGGCAAGTACCGCAACGGTGTGCCGCCGGACAGCCGGGGTGCACGGCAGGACATGAGTTTTCTGGTCAAAGGCCTGACCGACGCAGCCAGGAACGCGGCCGTCAACCAGCTTGAGCTGATCGCCACGGAACTCGGCTGCAGCCTGAGCCAGTTGGCCATTGCATGGGCCGCACACAACCCGCGTGTCAGCAGTGTGATCACCGGTGCATCCAACCTGTCGCAGTTGCAGAGCAACCTGGACGCGGTCAAGGTGATAGCGCAACTGACGCCCGAGGTGATGGTCCGCATCGAGCAGATCAGTTCGCCGTTGGCGAGCTGAGGCGGTACTCGATCAGTTAAACTGCTGGTCCGCAAATGCGGGTGTAGTTCAATGGTAGAACGGCAGCTTCCCAAGCTTCATACGAGGGTTCGATTCCCTTCACCCGCTCCAACTGGTATTTCTCTATCCCGCTTCACTTGCGCCCGTCTCCTTGCAGACGCGAAGTTATGACCAGCCACTGGTGCCAGCGCATTTTCACGTCACGCATCGTGCTGTCCCTACCGAGCACATTCACGAAGGACTACCAAGAAATTTTGATGCTTAGAATAGCTCCCTAGGGGACGGGGTCAAAACGACCCCACAACAACAAAGTGGAAAAATTTTCCATCCGGGCGCATCTCAAGACACCGATCATTGTTCGTGGACCAGTGACGCTGGACGCGTTGTTGATGTCTGTCTTGGTCACGGGTGATGTCAGTCACTTGCTCCATTGCGATGATGACCTCTACTTTGCCAGCGCAGGCATCCCGGAGCACACTGGGCTGGAACAACGCGCTGCATTCGTGGCAAGCATGCGACCAGAACACACACCGGAGTGGCGCGACCTGATTCGGCCAAACACCAAGACTGAAGGATTGCCAGCTGACGCTATTGCCGCTGGCACGGGACGATTGAACGATGTTGTGATTGGTGTAGCCCGGCAGCGCACGGCAGGGAACATCTTGAGTGCTTACTGGGCAAAGGCCACCCCCTTCGTTGAGTGGCACGCCATTGGAAACCCAGAAGCCGTCATGGCCGCTCTGAAGGATGTGCCGTGTATCGGCAAGCGGCGGGTTGTTGGCTACGGCGAGGTAGAACGCTGGGAGTTATCTCACAGTGAACTAGACGGTGTATGCGGCTACATGAATGAAC
>CAIYGK010000499.1 GCA_903925725.1 uncultured beta proteobacterium
CGTTTAGGTTTGTAGGATGCCTGCCCGTAACCGCTGACCGGAGCGAGTCAACACAAGCCTGAGGGCGGGCGTCGTATAAACCTCGAGGGAGGAAACCGCGACGAGTACCGCGGTTGTTGCAGTGAGCTACAGCGCTATGGGGATTTGATGAACCACAGCGCGGTTTGATACCGTGACCAAGGCGAACAGTCCGACCGAAATGCCACGCAAGCTTCTCGATCTTGCCTTGATACACCACATTCTTCGCTGGCCATCTGCACAGTCATCAACAGTTTTGCACGACATGGCAAAGCTGATCCACACCGGCTCTGGCGAGTGCTGAGTCGGCAGGCAGTTTGAGCATCTCAAAGTTCTGGTGTTCATGGCGCACCCTGAACGTGAGGTGGCGCGCGAATGGCCTGCCCGCGCACAAACGTTTGAACGATGATCATTGGCGCGCCGCAGTGGGCGCAGACAAAGGTCGGTCGCACAGGTTCAACCGACTCGTCGGCGCTATTGGTGTCGGCAACCGCAACCAAAGCCGCTCCGACATCCGCAGGCAGCGGCAGACGATCGACACGTTGTGCTGGGCCTCGGATGCGAATGGCACCCTCGGTCCAATCAAGGTCATCGAACGTCAAGTTGACCACTTCGCTGGCTCGCAGTCCGAGACGTGAAATTACGAGCAACATCGCGTAGTCACGGCGACCGGTGGCACTTTGCCGGTCGCACCCGTCAAGCAAATAGCGCACTTGAGTGGGTGATATCGACCTGGGAATCCCTGCCGTCGACCAGTTGGCCACTGCTGGAACAGAGGTATGTAAATCGATAACGATGTCGCCACAGTAACGGCCATACTGTAGGAACGAGCGCAAGGCCGATGTCATGACTTGGGCCCGCTTTGGATGGTGCAGCCGGGCCGCCTCGGTTTGCACGAAACCAATAACGTCAGTTGCGGTGAGTTGGTCCAGGCGAACCTCTGATGATCCAAATTGCCGTTCAAGAAAGCGCCCAACCGGATCGCTGTACAAAAGAATCGACTCTTCGGCGAGTCCCCGCTCGCGCAGCAAATACTGTTCGAATTCCCGTCGAACGCGCTGCGATGGCGAAATCGCATCCTCCTGTTCCGCAGTGGCCTCATAACCATCCGGAGCAACAAGCCGGGCGAACGCGTGTAGCGTGAAGGCGTCACCGCGCCTACGGCGGCGATACAACCAACGGTGATCAAGGTATTCAACTACATGCTTTGCTACAAGGCTTTGCTTTGCAATGCCACGTTTGTCGAGCCAGACCGCAAAGTCCCTGACCAATCGGGTTGAAAGCCGCAGCGAGGCTGCCGCATATCCACTGGTCTCCATCTGATCGACAAAGTCCTGAACCGATGCCAATAGCGAATCCATCTGCGCTTGGCAGCGCGGATCTCTGTATGTCTGAGTCATCATCATCTCCAGTCGCACCACAAAGCGTGGCTGGTGATGAAACTATGCCGCGTGAAATTGGTCAACTCGGCCGTGCGACACGGGAATGATCAAATCACTCGGCATATTCCTGGACTCGGGATAGTGCCTCAAAGTGTGCATGGACACGCGCTTGTCGATCTTGGCCATCGTGGCGGCATCATGGATGGCGCGGTTGAGTTGGCGGGTGCCTATAGACTGCAAGGGATCGAGCCCTGGAAACAACCAACCCCCGTCAAGCATCTTGCCTTGGGCGCGTGCAACGCGCCACCACACGCGCAGGCGTTCCAGCAGGACCGGGGAGAGCATGGCGTACCGATCCTTGAGACCTTTGCC
>CAIYGK010000500.1 GCA_903925725.1 uncultured beta proteobacterium
GATCGGCGTTGATTCAGCGGGCTTCAGAACCACGCAGTTGCCTGCGCCCAAAGCCGGCGCCAGTTTCCATGCTGCCATCAGGATCGGGAAGTTCCAGGGAATGATCTGTCCGACCACGCCGAGTGGCTCCTGAATGTGATACGCCACCGTGTTCTCATCGATGTTGCTCAGGGCGCCTTCCTGAGCGCGCACGCAGCCGGCAAAGTAGCGGAAATGGTCGACCGTCAGCGGGATGTCGGCGGCCATGGTTTCGCGGATCGGCTTGCCGTTGTCCACGGTTTCAGCATAGGCTAGCAGTTCCAGATTGGCTTCGATGCGGTCGGCAATCTTCAGCAGCACATTGGCGCGGCTGGCGGCATCGGTCTTGCCCCAGGCGTCGGCTGCAGCGTGGGCAGCGTCCAGTGCCAAGTCAATGTCTTCGGCTGTCGAGCGTGCTGCCTGGGTGTAGACCTTGCCGCTGATGGGCGTGATGACGTCAAAGTACTGGCCTTTGACCGGCGCTACAAACTTGCCGCCGATGAAGTTGTCGTACTGGGCCTTGTAGGCAATTTTGGCGCCGGCGGCGCCGGGGGCTGCATAAGTCATGGTGTGTCCTGGTTGTGGGCAATTGTGAAAAGCTTTTCCCTTGCGGGCCATGCCTTCTATCAAGACCCGTGCCAACCTCGAAGGTGTGCTCAAGAGCATTGATTTAACTCGGGATTTTGGTATGTCCCGAGAGTGAGCGATGGATTGGAGCGGGCGTTGAAATGATCCAGAATTGGACAACTGTCACATAACGCAACAGTGCATCAGGCAGCGCTCTATGCAAGGCTCTTCATATCTCGCACAAGAGGTTCGCCAGTCGAAACGACTGCGCATCAAGAGAGCGGTTGAAACAGCAGCGTGAGCAGCAGCAACAAGGCGTAGAAGGCAATCTCGATGGTTTCGGTCATCGGCTGGATCCTGCGCCAGGCGCCATAGACGTGTACCATAATCATGCTGATGGATACGAAGTACAAGACTTCAAAAATGGCTTGCTGCCTCTGCGGATAGAAGGCGCCCAGGAATCCCATGAGGTCAACACCGACGACGAACGCTCCCAGGCAGCGGCCAAAATAAACTGCAAGATCAGTGTCCTCGGGTATCTTCCATTGCATCAAACGGGCCCAGGTCAGTGGCACCAGCAGAAGCGGCAGTGCAAAGACCAGGCTGGTGATGCTGGCCAGAACCAGCAGGTAGAGCTGGCTGTGTGATGAATACATTCCAATCATGCGGTACTCCTTGCGTGGGTTGATCTCTCTTGGCTTGGTGTGAGCTGGCCTGCCAGCAGTTGCGGGTGCTGGCCCATCAGCGATTCATGCAACTTTTGAACCGACAGATCCTCGATGCTGCGCGGGTGCGCCAGATCAACAGCAAGGTCCAGGATCACGCGCGATGGTTGGCCCGACAGGAACAAAATCCGGTCGGCCAGACTGATTGCTTCGCGCAAGCTGTGAGTGACGAATAGCACGGTTGGGTGCGTGCGCTGCCACAGGCCCTGCAAGAGGACCCTGAGCTGGTCGGCGGTTGGCGCATCGAGTGACTGGAAGGGTTCATCCATCAGCAGAAGAGTGGGCTCGATGATGAAAGCACGCAGCAAGGCGACGCGGCGCTGCATGCCGCCGGAGAGTTGACCCGGGAACAGGGCAGCGCAACCGGTCAACCCAACCTGTGCCAACAGATCCGGCACGGGTGTAGTGGGATGGGCGCGCTGTTGTGGCGTCAGAACCAGTTCCAGGTTTTGCTGCACCGTCAGCCAGGGCAGCAGGCGCGGCTCCTGAAACATGAAACTGGTGCGGGGATGGGCGCGTCTTTCCTGCCCAGTGTGAAAACTGATGCTGCCCTCCATCTCAGTATCGAGCCCTGCAATCAGGTTGAGCAGCGTCGTCTTGCCGGCGCCGGAGGGGCCGACGATGGCGACGAACTCGCCCGGTTGGGCTGTAAATGTCAGGTTTTCGATTGCGCAGCAATCGTTGGCATAGATCTTCTTGCGGATAGCAACGCTCAGGACGGTCATGCGCGCCACCGGTTCAAGTGCGTTTCCAGAGGGCGCAGCAGCAGTGCTTCGACACCGAAGATCACCAGCGAAAAGGCCAGCGTGTAAGCCAGAATGCCGGTGATGTCGAAGAAGTGGAAGAAGCTGCCGATTTGAAAGCCCACACCATTGCTGCGCCCCAGCAGTTCCACCACCAGTACGATCTTCCAGATGATGGACAAGCCGTTGCGCGCGGAGCCGAACAGATAGGGCGTGAGTTGCGGCAGGTAGACCTTGAAGAAGGTGTCGCGCCGCGACAACCGGTAGACCTGCGCCACCTGCAACAGCTTCTTGTCCACGGCGCGCGCACCTTCGCGCAGGCTGATTGCGACCATCGGAATCTTGTTCACTGTCACGGCGATCACGGCCGCTGCTTCGCTCAGGCCAAACCAGATGTAGCACAGGATGATGGTGACCAGCGCCGGAATGTTCAGCGCCAGGATCAGCAAGGCATCGAGCAGGTGGTCCCAGGTGTTCGAGTGGCCCATCAGGATGCCCAGCGCCACGCCGAGCAGCATGGCAGCGCCGAAGCTGATAGCGACCCGGACCAGGGTCATGCCCAGATGAAACAGTAAATCTCCACCGTACAGTTCCTGCCACAGGATGCTCAGCACGGCGCTCGGCGGCGGCAGGGTCTTGCTCTGCAACTGGAGCGCCAGCAACTGCCAGGCGCACAGCGCGAGCAGGACCGGCAGGATGCGCGCCCATCGGCTTTGCGCCAACAGGGCGCCGAATTTCAGGAGGCTTTGCATGCCGGAAGTGTGTAAGCTGGCCAGAAAGTTCCGGCGCTCAAGGTCTTTGATTTGCCGACCAGTTTTTCGCCGCCCGTGGCCGCCAGGATCTTGAACGTGGCACTCACAGTGCTCATGCTGTCCTGATCGGCGCAGGTCGGAATTCCAGCGCGAAAATTGGCACGAAGCAGCTTGAACACGGCGTCGTTTTCGACTCGCATTTTTGGCCGGATCAGATCCCAGGGAGCGTCGGAGCCAGCGAGAATCGCCTTGGCTTCGTAGGACGCCGCCATAAAGTTCTTCACCGCTGTGCTGTTGGCTGCGGCCCAGTCTTCACGGAACACCCAGCCCAGCAAGGGAATCGGCTTGTCGATGCCGAGTCCCTTGAGAATTTGGGGCACATCGATCAATGCATGCAGGCCCAGCACTTCAAGCCGAGCCGCGTAATTCCAGTGGTTCAGCGCCGCATCCACTTGTCCGCGCAGGGCCAATTCATTGAGCAGGGGTGGCGCCGCATAGGTCGGTTGGGTGAACTGGGTCAGATCGACGCCGAGTTGGCGCTGTGCATAAGCGCGCAGCAGCAGCCAGGTCTTGTCCGATGGGCCGCCCGCAACACCCAGCTTCTTGTCCTTCAGATCGGCCACTTGTCGGATGCCGCTATCGGCCTTGACCATGACCGCGCCGACAGCGTTTGAGAACGGCACGAAAGTGTACAGATTGGATTCGGCACGCTGTCGGCTGACCCAGATCCAGTCTGTCACCACCATGTCCACGGCGCCGCCTTGCAGCGCGATGGTCGATGCATCGCCCGATGCCAGAGGAATGACTTTCAGATCAAGGCCCCGTTTTTTGGCCAGTTCGCGGCTCTGGATCAACTCCAATTCCCAGTTGACCGTGCCAAATTCCAGCACGCCTACCCGCAGCGGTGTCAAGGGCTTGTCGGCTGCGCAGTGTGCGCTCAGGGTCAGCAGCGATAACAGCAGGGCGCTCGAGGCGCGAAGCAGTAAGGAAGTGTGCATGGCGTGGGTCCGGAAAGAAGGTTGCCTGCTGCGCGTCAGGCAGATTTGATCAGGCCGCGCTGCGGGTCATAGCCGACAGCGGCAACCAGATAAAAGACGACGCCACTGATCGCAACGACAGCCAGCGATGCTGCTTCGATCTGGCCATACAAGGCAAAGCGCAGGGCTTCGATGGCATGGGTAAAGGGATTGAAGCGGGTCAGCAGATAGATCCACTGCGCGCCGGATTCCTCCATCTTCCACAAGGGATACAGAGCGGTTGAGAGGAAGAACATCGGGAAGATTACGAAGTTCATGGTGCCGGCAAAATTCTCCAACTGCTTGATGTAGACCGAGAGCATCAGGCCGAAGGCCGACAGCATCAGGGCGCCCAGCGCCAGCGCCGGCAGGGCGACGGCGATCTGGCCGAATCCGAGTTCGATGCCGAACAGCATTGCCAACAGGAAGAAGGCCAGCGCCTGCAACACCGACAGGAAAGTGGTGCCCAGCAGCTTGCAGGCCAGCAGATAGGCGCGCGGCAGGGGCGCCGTCAGCAGCAGGCGCATGACGCCCATCTCGCGGTCATAGACCATGGCCAGAGAAGACTGCATGCCGTTGAACAGGCACACCATCATGGCCAGTCCCGGCAGCATATAGA
>CAIYGK010000501.1 GCA_903925725.1 uncultured beta proteobacterium
TGCGCGGCTGCAGCGTCAAGTTGACCGCTGAGCGTGCCACCGAAGACCCCAAGGTGTTCACTCGCATCCACATGCACTTCAGCGTGAGTGGCAAGGCCTTGCCGGCAGCGGCGGTAGAGCGTGCCATTGCCATGAGCCACGAGAAATACTGCTCGGCCAGCATCATGCTGGGCAAGACCGCCGAGATCAGTACCAGCTTCGAGTTGCTGGAGGATTGAGTCAGATCCGGTGAGCCACCGTGGTCATCACTTTGGCCGCGAGTTTCATCAGTGTCTTGACCGGTGCTGGCAACTCCGCCGCCCCGGCCTGCCGGGCGTCCAGCGCGTGTCGTGCTTCGTCATCCTTCATCTGTGCCACGATGGCGCGCGAGGCGTGGTCGTTGGCCGGCAAACTTGCAAGGTGGCTCTGCAGATGCGCTTCGACCTGGTTCTCGGTCTCCACCACAAAACCCAGACTGAGGCGGTCCCCCAATCGCCCGGCGATCAGACCGAGTCCGAAGGCGGCGCCGTACCAGAGCGGATTGAGCAAGGACTTGCGCTGCCCCAGTTCGGCCAGACGCTGCTCGGTCCAGGCCAGATGATCTGTCTCTTCCTGACTGGCGCGCCTGAAATGGGTGCGCAGGGTCTCATTTTGGGTGGCGAATGCCTGCGCCGTGTAGAGTGCCTGGGCGCACACTTCACCCACGTGATTGACGCGCATCAGGGCGCCCGAATGGGCTTTCTCGGCGTCTGTCAGCACCGTGTTCTGGCCCGCAAGCGTCGGGCAGACCTGACTGGCGCGTGGCGTGGCAAAGAGGGTGCGCAGGGCGGCGTCGGCAGTGCTTAGCAGGAGATCCATTGTTTGATTGTAAGACGCCAGGTAAGAATGATTGGCTTGATTATTGCTTAAGTCCTGCCTTCAGCTGGCCTGCGGTCGGCCTGTATCTACTTGTTGCAAGTCCACAACGAAAGCGCCAGCTTTGCCTAAGTTTACGGGGGTTTTCTTTGCCAAGCACCTCGGGCTCTGGTTCAATCCTCCTAACTTCCTGAAATAGGAGGTTGGCCCGGGGTCCGAAAGTATCCATCCGGAGCCCTATGTTTAACCTTGGAGTAAATTCATATGAAAAGATCCCTCATCGCTCTGGCTGCCCTGGCTGTCGTCGGCGCTGCTTCCGCACAAGTCAACGGCTTTGCCGCTGGCACCGGCTCGTCGGTCACGGTTTTTGGCGTGGTTGACGCGGCTGTTGCCTTCGGTAACGGTGATACTGCCAATGTGACCAAGCTGACCAACTCCGGCTACAACAGCAGCCGTCTGGGTTTCCGCGGTGTTGAAGAACTCGGCGGCGGCCTGAAGGCGAGATTCTGGCTGGAAGCTGGCGTCAACAATGACGACGGCTCTGGTGCTGGTACCAACAACACCAATCAGGCGCTTCCTGCATTCAACCCGGCAAACGGCGCGAATGCCGCTATCAACGCCCGTAACCAAGGTCTGACCTTTAACCGCAGCTCATGGGTCGCCTTGAATGGCGGCTTCGGTGAAGTTCGCCTGGGCCGTGACTACACACCGCAATTCTGGAGCTTGACTGTGTACGATCCGTTTGGTACCAACGGTGTCGGCACCACCCAAACCCTGAACAGCAGCGCTGGTGGTCAGGTCACCGTTCGTTCTTCCAACAGCGTTGCTTGGATATCGCCAAGCATGAGCGGATTTGTCGTCTGGGGACAGATGTACTTCGGTGAGAACCTTTCCAACGCAGCTTCGCAAGCTGGCGACGGCGCTGCTATCCGCGTTCAATATGACAACGGTCCTTTGAGCGCGGCTGTTGCCTATGCCAAGACCACCACAGGTGCTGGCACCGATGTGCAAACCACCAACATTGGTGCTTCTTATGACATGAAGGTTGCTCAGCTGATCGCTCACTGGAACCAGGATAAAAACACTGGCGCCGCTGACCAGACCGGTTACCTCGTTGGTGCTTTGATTCCCGCTGGCCCTGGCACAGTCCGTCTTGCTTACTCCAGCTCTGACAACAGCACAGCCAAGACCAACAAGTTCGCTCTGGGTTATGTCTATGACTTCAGCAAGCGTACTGCCCTGTACGGTACGTTCGCCACTTTGACCAACTCCGGCGGCGCTGCTCAAGCTCTGAACGGTGCAACGACCCCAGCCAATGGTTCTTCCACTGGCTTTGACTTGGGTATCCGTCACGCTTTCTGATCCAGCGCTGACGCGAGTCAGTTAAGGACCTAAAGTCAAGACCCCGCTGCGGCAACGTGGTGGGGTTTTTTTACGACTGTGCGTTCTTGTGCACAGTATTGATCAATTTCATCAACGCCAACGCATCGACTCAATTCGCGTCGTCCTCTCTCGGTCAAACGACACCATCAAACATACGGCTTGATTGTTGTTCCGACCGTTGACCGATGCAACTGGGACATCTTCTGTCGCGACTGCTGCATCTTCAACTGCTCTGCGTTCTTGTCGGCATTGACCTTCATCTGCTTGGCACGTTCTTTCGCTGCTTTTGCATTTGCCTTCATTCGCTCGACACGCTTTTCGGCAGCGCCGCTCTGTTTAA
>CAIYGK010000502.1 GCA_903925725.1 uncultured beta proteobacterium
AAGTCGGGGAAATGGACATTACGACCTGACGGCTAAGCCATTGGCGGGTCACGCAACGCTTCATCGAATTGAGGATTCCCGTTATCTCGAAGGCTTCTGGAAAGAGAAGGGCTTCACAGGTATGTGGCGAATTGAATTGAAGAATTAGGAGATTGAGCTTGAAACAATTTGATGTCATCGTCATCGGTGGCGGCCCTGGTGGCTATATCGCTGCCATTCGAGCAGCCCAACTCGGAATGAACGTGGCCTGCGTTGACGAGTGGAAAGACAAGCAGGGTGGGCCGGCGCTGGGTGGTACCTGCACCAACGTTGGTTGCATTCCGAGCAAGGCTTTGCTGCAATCGTCTGAGCATTTTGACCAAGCTGCGCATCACTTTGCCGAACACGGCATTGGTGTGGCCGGTCTGAGCCTTGATGTGGGCCAGATGGTGGCGCGCAAGGACGTGGTCGTCAAGCAGAACAACGACGGCATCCTGTATCTTTTCAAGAAGAACAAGGTCAGCTTTTTTCACGGTCGGGGCTCTTTTGTCAAGGCGGCAGACGGCGGCTACGAGATCAAGGTCAGTGGCTCGGCCGAAGAGACCCTGGTCGGCACGCAGATTGTCATCGCGACCGGCTCGACGGCGCGCGCCTTGCCTGGCACACCGTTTGACGAGCAGATGGTGCTCTCGAACGATGGTGCCCTGCGGATAGGCGCCGTACCAAAGAAGCTGGCACTGATAGGCTCCGGCGTGATCGGGTTGGAGATGGGCTCGGTCTGGCGCCGCCTTGGCGCCGAAGTCACGATTCTGGAAGCACTGCCGGAGTTCCTCGGTGCAGTTGACCAGCAGATCGCCAAGGAGGCGCACAAGGCCTTCGTCAAGCAGGGGCTCAAGATCGAACTTGGTGTGACTGTCGGTGCAATCAAGTTCGGCAAAAAGGGCGTGAGCGTGGCCTGGACCAACGCCAAGGGCGAGGCCCAACTGCTGGAAGCGGATAAGCTGATTGTGTCGATTGGCCGCGTGCCCAATACCATCGGTTTGAAAGCCGACGCTGTGGGGTTGAAGCTCGATGAACGCGGTGCCATCGTTGTCGATGACGAGTGCAGAACCAGCCTGCCCAAAGTCTGGGCTATTGGTGACGTGGTGCGCGGTCCCATGCTGGCGCACAAGGCGGAGGAGGAGGGCGTTGCCGTGGCCGAGCGCATCGCGGGGCAGCATGGTCACGTTAACTTCAATACGATTCCCTGGGTCATCTACACGAACCCCGAAATTGCCTGGGTCGGGCAGACTGAGGCACAACTCAAGGCCAGCGGTCGAGCCTACAAGGCCGGGACTTTCCCGTTCCTGGCCAACGGCCGGGCGAGGGCGCTGGGCGACACTACCGGTATGGTCAAGATGCTGGCGGATGCGGCGACGGACGAGATTCTGGGCGTGCATATCGTTGGACCGATGGCCAGCGAACTGATTGCGGAATGTGTGATGGCCATGGAGTTCAGGGCCAGCAGCGAAGATATTGCACGCATTTGCCATGCCCATCCGTCGCTCAGTGAAGCAACCAAGGAAGCGGCGCTGGCAGTGGAAAAACGCACACTCAATTTTTGATTGACTGTGAGCGTCAAGCAGGCATATCAGGCAGAGCTGGCCGCGCGTGGCTACAAGGCCGACCCAGCCCAGCTTCAGGCGGTCGAGGCGCTGCAGCGCTGCGGTCTCGAATGGGCCACCTTTAAGCGCAAGCGCTCCAACGCACTGAAGAAACTGGTCAACCGGCCCGATGTTCCACGCGGCGTCTACATGCATGGTGGCGTCGGTCGCGGCAAGAGCTTCCTCATGGACTGCTTCTTTGCCGCAGTGCCTCTCAAGCGCAAGGCCAGATTGCACTTTCACGAATTCATGCGTGAAGTACATCGCCAGTTGGTGCTGCTGCAGGGAACAGCGGACCCCCTGGATACGCTGGCCCGGAGAATCGCCGACAAGTACCGCCTGATCTGCTTCGATGAATTTCATGTTGCCGACGTCACTGACGCGCTGATTCTGCATCGCCTGTTGCGCGCACTGTTCGACAACGGTGTCGGGTTTGTCACGACCTCCAATTTCAGGCCTGACGATCTCTACCCGGACGGTTTGCACCGCGACCGGATTCTGCCGGCGATCGCCATGCTCAAGGACAAGCTGGAAGTCATCAATGTCGACAACGGCACGGATTACCGCCGTCAAACCCGGGCGCAGCTTCAGTATTACCACTGGCCGCATGGCGCGCAGACTCAGTTGGCGCTAAATCAGGCCTTTGACATGTTGGCGGGCACCGACGATGGAGATGCGCTGCTTTATGTCGAGGGTCGCACAGTGCAGGCACTGCGCCGGGCCGGCTGCGTTGTGTGGTTTGATTTCAATACGCTGTGCGCTGGAGCCCGGTCGCAGAATGACTACCTCGAAATCGCTGCGCGTTTCGAGACTGTGCTGCTGAGCGACGTGCCCCGGATGTCGGCGCAGATGGGTTCTGAGGCGCGTCGCTTCACCCTGCTCGTGGATGTGCTGTACGACCGCCACGTCAAGCTGATCATGTCAGCGGCGGTGCCTGCAAAAGAGCTGTACACCTCAGGCGCACTCGCACACGAGTTTGTCCGCACCGTGTCGCGGCTGCACGAGATGCAGTCGAGTGAATTTCTGGCTCTGCAGCGACGTCAGGTTGACACCGCCTTGACGCTCACGAATCCAGCGGCTCAAGCTTGACGATAACCAGTGACAGGTTGTCACCACCGCCGTGGCCGCGGGACCGGGCTTTTTCAATCAGGAATTCAGTTGCCTCGCGTGGCCCCAGGCTGGCCAGGACCGATCCAATTTCAGCGTTGCTGAAGTAGTGCCAGACGCCGTCGCTGCAGGCCATCAGGACATCACCAGCGCGCAATTGAGGGATGAAATGAACGCCTACCGGGGGCTCTTTTTCGGTTCCAAGACAGCCCACAAGAATGTTCGACTTGGGGTGATTCTTTGCCTCTTCTTCGGTCAGCTCACCCTTGTCGACCAAGGTCTGAACATAGGAGTGATCGATGGAGCGCTTGACGAACTTGCTGCCGTGGAAATGGTAGATGCGCGAGTCGCCTGAGTACGCCCAGTAACAATCACCGCCCGGATTGATCAGAAAGGCCGCCAGCGTGGCGTGCGGCTCTTCTTCCGAGGAAATGGCGGTCAGCTTGATGACGGTGTGTGCTTCACGCACCAACTGCAGCAGGGTGGCCGGCGCATCATCAATGGTGGGCGAGTAACGCTCAAACAACTGCTTGGCGGTCAGCATGACCTGATCGGACGCCTTGCGACCGCCGCTGCGTCCACCCATGCCATCTGCAACGACAGCCAGCAAACAGCCAGGGACGCGTTTGTGACTCAATAGAATCACCTGATCCTGCTGGTATTCACGGTCACCCTTGTGGATGCCTGTAGACGCGGTGAGTCGGTAACCTTTGGACATGTACGGCTTTGGAGAGGGAAGATACCTATAAATTGTGTATTCGATTTAGTCGTATTATCGACCCACACAAGAACAAATTCCGATCAATTACTTCGATCATTTTTTACACTAAAGCCGTGGACTCCAACCTGCATTCTCCCGAACGTCGGCTGATCGACTTGCGTATTGAGCATGGAGATCTTGATGCCATGATAGACCGCGCCAGTGGCGAAGTGCCGCTGGATGAACTCCTGATGCGCCGGCTCAAGAAGAAGCGCTTGAGTCTGCGCGACGAAATTGCGCGAATTGAGCGGCAATTGAACCCCGACGAGCCTGCCTGACGAATGAGTCTTGAAGACCGTGTGCGCGAGACTTTCGCGCCGGGTGGTTTGTTGTCGCGCACGGTCCAGGAGTTCAAGTCCAGAGATGGACAAACCGAGATGGCAGGTTCGATTGCACGCACCATCGATGACGGTGGGGTGCTGGTGGTTGAGGCTGGTACTGGCATTGGAAAGACGTTTGCCTATCTGGTGCCTGTTCTGCTCAGCGGCGCCCGGGTCTTGCTGTCGACAGCTACCAAGACCTTGCAGGATCAACTGCACGGCCGTGACCTTCCTCTGCTGATAAAGACCCTGGGGTTGCCTGTGCGCAGTGCTTTGCTGAAAGGCCGGGGCAGCTATCTTTGCCTGCAGCGCCTGCAAACGGCGAGGCAGCAGCATCATGTTTCCGCCTACGGTGCGCTGCGGACTCTGGCCAAGATCGAGAGTTGGGCGCTGCTGACAGGTACCGGTGATCTGGCCGAATTGCCAGGCTTGGACGAGCGCTCACCTTTGATCCCACTGGTGACGTCCACCCGGGAAAATTGTCTGGGTGCGCAGTGTCCGCAGTTTCGTGCCTGCCACGTGAATCAGGCCAGGCGCGAAGCCTTGGCCGCTGACGTTGTCGTGATCAACCATCACCTCTTTTTTGCCGATCTGGCAGTTCGGGAATCAGGCATGGCCGAGTTGCTGCCGACGGTACGCACGGTGATTTTCGACGAGGCACATCAGCTCAATGAGACCGGCGTGCAATTTCTTGGCAAGCAGCTGAGCACCGGGCAATTGCTCGACTTCGCGCGGGATCTGCTGGCCAGTGGTTTGCAGCATGCGCGCGGGCTGGCCGACTGGCAGGCTCTTTCCGGCACCGTTGAGCGTACCGCGCGCGACTTGCGTCTCGTGGTTGGCAAACCCTTGTCGGGAGGCAAATTGCGCTGGGTTGGTGCCGCGCCCGATCCAATCGACGCAGCACTATGGCAGCAAAGCCTGGCTGCGGTGAAAGTTTCCTGTCGTCTGGCGCTGGAGGCTCTCAGCGCGGTGGGCGAAACAGCACCGGATCTGGCACGTCTATGCGAGCGCGCCAGTGGCTTTGTCGATCGGATTGATTTCTTTGCTGCGAGCTGCGCCAGCGATTCGGTGCGCTGGCTTGATGTTGGCTCGCAACTGAGTCTGGTGGAGTCTCCACTGGATATTGCCGAGACCGTTCGCACGCGCTTGCTGGGCAGCAGCACGGAGCCAGGTTCGCAGCGTTCCTGGATCTTTACGTCGGCAACGCTGGGAGAGGACGCGAGCCTCAAGTGGTTTACCGAGTCCTGTGGTTTGACAGAGGCTGAAATATTGAAGGTGCGCAGCCCGTTTGACTATGCAAGCCAGGCTGCCGTGTACGTGCCTGTGCATCTGTCCAGACCGGGCGTGCCGGGGCACAGTCTGCAGGTAGCCCAGCTGGTTGCCAGTGCGGCAGCGGCGATCGGTGGGCGCACCCTGGTTCTGACGACCACACTGCGTGCCTTGCGCACGGTCAGCGAGGCGCTGCAGCAACAGTTCACGAACTCCGGTTCCCTGGAGATCCTGGTTCAGGGGCAGCAGTCGAGGCGCGAATTGATGGACCGATTTCGCCTTGGTGACGGAGGCGGAAGAGCCGGTTGCGTGCTGGTGGCTTCGGCCTCCTTTTGGGAGGGCTTTGATGTGCCAGGCGATGCATTGCAACTACTGGTGATCGACAAGTTGCCGTTTCCACCGCCCAATGATCCCCTGGTGGAGGCGCGTTCCAAAAGACTGGAGGAGCGCGGACGCAGCGTCTTCAACGACTACTTTATCCCGGAGGCAGTGGTGGCACTCAAGCAAGGTGCGGGGCGCTTGATCCGGCGCGAAACCGATCAGGGCATACTGGTGGTTTGCGATACCCGACTGGCACTCATGGGCTATGGCAAGCGACTTCTGGCAGCGTTGCCAGCGATGAAAAAACTGGGCTCGGAGGAAGAGTTCGCGCAGGCCCTGAGCGGACTCACCAGAACTTCCACCACGGATTCTCACTGGTCTTGAAACCCCGGGTCAGGTACTCCGAATGGGGATAGTTCTTGTCCAGCACGCGCTTGGTATCGTCACGCAATTGAGTCATGCCCAGCGCGTCGTAGGCCTTGATGATGATGAACAATGCCTCTTCCGTAGCCGGCGCTTCCTGATAATCAGAGACTGCCAATTGAGCACGGTTGATGGCAGCCACATAGGCGCCGCGGCTCAGGTAGTAGCGCGCCACATGCAACTCGTAACTGGCCAAGGAATTCACAATGTAGGTCATGCGCAGGCTGGCGTCGGGCGCGTAGCGCGACGCCGGAAAGCGTGTAATCAGTTCTTTGAACGCCTCGAAGGATTCCTTCGAAGCCTTCTGGTCACGCTCGGCCAAGTCCTGGCGTGCGATATAGGAAAGAAAACCCAGGTCATCGTTAAAGTTGACCAGACCTTTGAGGTAGAGCGCGTAGTCCAGCGCGGGACTGGCCGGGTGCAGTTTCATGAAGCGGTCCAGCGTTGCGACGGCCTGCGCGGTTTCGCCAGACTTGTACTGGGCGTAGGCCTTGTCCAGTTGCGCTTGCTGTGCCAGTGGCGTTCCGGCGGCCCGGCCTTCGAGCTTTTCCAACTGCGCGATCGCCTTCTCGTAGCCACCTGCGGCCAATTCATCTTTCGCCTCAGAGTAAAGCTTGCTGGCACTCCAGTTCGCTTCCTTGTCCTGCGGCGTGGACGAGCACGCTGTCAGCAGCAACAGGGCACTCGCCAGCGACCAGGTGCAGACAACCGATAATTTGGCTCGAAGCATGTAGGACAACTTTCTTGAAAAATTCCGGATTGATTATATCGAGCGGGCATGATAGCGAGGATCTGGAGGAACGCTCCGAGACCGAGCCAGAGTTGGAACTGCGACCGCTGCTTATGGGGGCGCACCAGCACGGCCTGCGTTTTGATCAGGCGCTGGTTGAATTGGTGCCGGAATTTTCGCGCAGCTACTTGCAGCAATTGATTCATTGCGGGGCAGTCAAGCTCGACCGGCTGAGTGCGTGCAAAGCGTCGACGCGCGTCAGAGCCGGGGACCAAGGGAGCATCGAGTTGCGACCGACACCGCAAAGTCAGGCTTTCAAGCCCGAGGCCATGACGCTCGATATCGTTTTCGAGGATGAACACTTGTTGGTCATCAACAAGCCCGCCGGTCTGGTAGTTCACCCGGCGCCGGGGAACTGGAGTGGCACCTTGCTCAATGGGTTGCTTGCGTTCGATGCGAAAGCAGTCAATTTGCCGCGGGCCGGGATCGTGCATCGCCTGGACAAGGACACCAGTGGCCTGATGGTGGTGGCACGCACACGCCAGGTGATGGATGCCTTGATCCGTGCCATTGCTGCGCGCGACGTGGGCCGGCAGTACCTGGCGTTGGCTCACCATCCCTGGGTGGGCAGCAGCAGCCGACAGGTTGATTTGCCGATAGGCCGCGACCCTCGCAATCGCTTGCGCATGGCCGTGGTCGACCTGACGAGGAACGCAGGTAAAGAGGCACGCACGGACCTGGATCTTCTGCAAAATGGCGATCTGGGCTGCCTGGTGCGATGCACTCTTCACACGGGTCGCACACATCAGATTCGCGTACACATGGCCGCCATCGGTCATCCCCTGGTGGCCGATGAACTCTATGGTGGCCTTGCAGCGGCCGGCTTGCAACGGCAGGCTTTGCATGCGTTTCAACTTTCCCTGACGCACCCGGTGACACAGCGGCCAATGCTGTTTCGTTCCGAATTGCCGCACGATCTGAGTTCCGCACTGGGCCATTGGGGCCTCAGCTATAATGCAAGCTAATGGCGTGAAGGCCAGAGCCTCGACTGGCGGTTGGGGCAGGGCGCTGCAGATTCATCAATCTGCCTGCCGCGCCGCAACGAATCACAACGATTTCGCACCCTGGTGGTGCCCATCCCGGAAATTGCAAGACCATGGATACGGCGGATGCCAAGCGCGTATTAGAGACCGCCTTGATTTGCTCGCAGCAACCTTTGCTTGCAGCAGAGATGGCAGTATTGTTCAATGAAGGCCCGACTGCGGACCTGATCAGGGAATGGTTGCTGGAACTGCAACAGGACTGGAAACTGCGCGGAGTGGAACTGGTTGAACTGGCAAGCGGCTGGCGTTTCCAGAGCCGGCCCGAAATGCGCGAGTACCTGGATCGCCTGCATCCTGAAAAGCCGCCCCGCTACAGTCGGGCAACGCTGGAGACCCTGGCCATCATTGCGTACCGGCAACCGGTGACGCGCGGTGACATTGAAGACATACGCGGTGTGACGGTCAATTCCCTTTTGCTCAAGCAACTTGAAGACCGCGGCTGGATTGAGGTCATCGGTCATCGCAGCACCGTCGGACGCCCCGCTCTGTTTGCGACGACCAAACACTTTCTGGATGATTTGGGGCTTGCTTCCCTGGATCAGTTACCCCCGATGGACAACCCCGGTGGGCAACTTGCTGTTGTGTCGGCGCTTGCCGGAGAGGAGTCGGACCTGCAAGCGCAACTTGATATTGCACCGGTTGACGCTGACGGCAAAACCATTCTTTTGACGGGAACTCCAACATGAGCGTAAACAGTGATGGCACGCCGGACCAGCCGGAGCCGCCGCGCGTCGAGCAGGCGCCGGAACAGGAGTCTGATGGATTACCGGCGGACGCAGCTGCGTTGACTGAAGGCGCGGTAGCACGGGCCACGTCGGAGAGTCGCTTTGATGAGGTCGTGTCGGGGCAATTCGACGTCGACCAGGAAAGCGAAGAACCGCTGGCAGTCAAGCGAGTGTTGGCACCGCAGGCAGAAACTCCCAAGCTGCACAAAGTACTGGCGCAGGCCGGTATGGGATCGCGCCTGGAGATGGAGCAGATGATCATGGAAGGCCGTATTACGGTCAACAATGAGCCCGCCCATATCGGGCAGCGCATCCAGTTTGGTGACCACGTCAAAGTCAACGGCAAGCCGATCAAGTTCCGCATCGAAGCGCCACCGGCACGGGTTATTGCCTACCATAAGCCAGTGGGTGAAGTGGTGACGCACGACGATCCGCAGAATCGGCCAACCGTGTTTCGTCGGCTGCCAAAATTGTTTCAGGGCAAGTGGCAGTCGGTAGGGCGGCTTGACCTCAATACGGAGGGCTTGCTGCTGTTTACCAGTTCCGGGCAGTTGGCCAACAACCTGATGCACCCACGTTTCGGTCTGGAGCGGGAATATGCCGTGCGGGTGCTTGGGTCTCTGAGCAAAGAGGAAAAGCAAAGACTGCTCGAAGGCGTCAAGCTTGACGACGGGATTGCGCAATTTGGCTCGATTGAAGAGGGCGGTGGTGAAGGCTCGAACTGCTGGTATCGCGTCACGATCAGCGAGGGTCGGAACCGCGAAGTGCGACGCATGCTTGAAGCCGTGGGCCACGCTGTCAGCCGCCTGATTCGCATCCGTTACGGCGCGATGGTTTTGCCGCGCGGCCTGCGGCGCGGCGCCTGGATGGAACTCGACGCAACGGACATCGGGTTGCTGGTACAGGCAGCCGGATCCCGTCCCTCACGCGAGCACGGAGAGAGCACAGGCAGTGCCAAGCCCCGTCGCGAGGAGGGCGGGCCCGAATCCGGTCCTCGCAATCGACGTCGAGGCTCGCGTGGCAACGGCCCGCGCAGTTCGGGCAATGGTCCACGAAGACCCTCGGCAGGTGGCGCGCTGGACTCGGGGCAAGGATTCGCAGCTGGCCCCGGTCGCAAGAACCGTGGTGAGTCTGGCGATCGTGGCGGCAATGCCAGTCAGCCCGATCCGATGAAGACTGCGTTTGGCTACATCGGCGCCGACAGTTTTACGCGACAACGACAGGGTCAGGGACAAGGGCGCAGTGGCGGCGGACCCGCTGGCGGGCAGCGCCGTGGTGGTCGCGGCCGCTGACTTTCACGATAAAATTCAACCCTTTGCCCGTTGGGCGAATATCCATAATCTCAAGCTCAGGAAGTACCCATGACTATCGAACGCACTCTGTCCATTATCAAACCCGATGCGGTTGCCAAGAACGTGATTGGTCAAATCTATGCGCGCTTTGAAGCCGCTGGTTTGAAAATAGTAGCCGCCAAAATGGTTCGTCTGGCACGCAGCGAGGCAGAAGCGTTTTACGCGGTGCACAAGGAACGGCCTTTCTTCAAGGATCTGGTCGAGTTCATGGTTTCCGGTCCGGTGATGATTCAGGTGCTGGAAGGCGAGAACGCGGTGTTGAAGAATCGCGACCTGATGGGCGCGACCGATCCCAAGAAGGCGGCACCTGGCACCATTCGCGCCAGTTTTGCCGACAGCATAGACGCCAATGCAGTGCATGGCTCGGATGCGCCCGAAACTGCGGCTGTGGAAATGAGCTTTTTCTTCCCCGGCATGAACATCTACTCCAAATAAACATGGTTCCTACGCTCCGCTGCGTTCTGCTGCCACCCGGGCCGGTCATAGCGCACTTGGAGCGGCCCGGCGCCGTGCCGATCCGATGACGGCCAACCTGCTCGATTTTGATCTCGAAAGTCTGACCGGATTTTGCGAGCGCCTGGGCGAAAAGAGATTTCGTGCGGTCCAGCTGTTTCGCTGGATTCATCAAAAGGGCGAGGCCGATTTTGACGCCATGAGCGATCTTGCGAAGTCCTTGCGGGAAAAACTCAAGGGTGCGGCACAGGTGAAGGCGCTCCCAGTCCTGTCACAGCAGATTTCTTCGGACGGCACCATCAAGTGGCTATTTGACGTCGGAGGCGGTGACGCCGTAGAGGCGGTCTTTATTCCGGAAGACGACAGAGGGACGCTGTGCATTTCCTCGCAGGCGGGCTGCGCTGTTGGGTGCCGCTTCTGCTCCACCGGCCATCAGGGCTTCAGTCGCAATCTGCGGACCGGTGAAATCATTGCGCAACTCTGGTTTGCCGAGCGCTTTTTGCGTCACCACCTGCACAGTGATGAACGGGTGATTTCCAATGTCGTGATGATGGGCATGGGCGAACCGTTGCAGAATTACGGCGAACTTCTGCCGGCGCTGCGCACCATGCTGGACGACCACGCTTATGGTTTGTCGCGGCGTCGCGTCACCGTTTCCACCTCCGGTATTGTGCCCAAGGTGGATTTGTTGTCGCAGGATTGTCCAGTCGCCTTGGCGGTTTCGCTGCATGCGCCAACGGATGCCCTGCGTGACAAGCTGGTGCCGTTGAACAAGAAGTACCCGCTGGCGGAATTGATGGCTGCCTGCGGGCGCTATCTGGAGTTTGCGCCGCGTGACTTCATCACCTTTGAATATTGCATGCTCGACGGGGTCAACGACCAGCTGGAACATGCGCGTCAATTGATTGACCTGGTGCAAGCTTATGGCGGTGGTCGCGCCTGGTGCAAATTCAATCTGATTCCGTTCAACCCGTTTGAGCAGTCCGGTTTGACGCGGTCGTCGGCCCGGCAAACCCTGGCTTTTTCACGGGTTTTGAGTGATGCTGGTATTGTGACGACAATACGCAAGACGCGAGGAGATGATATTGCTGCTGCCTGCGGGCAACTGGCCGGAGACGTGATGGACCGAACCCGTGTTGGCGAACGAATTGCGCGTCAGCGCACCATCATGCTCCACCCGGTGGCGGCGCATCAACCGACAGTTCAGGAGACTTGAGACATGTGTGGAAACGCGGGACGCGGCTTGAGGCTCTGGTACTGGCTGCTGGCGGCCACCTGTGTGGCTGTGCTCGGGCTGGCTGGGGTTGCTGGCTGCGCTTCCCGGTTTGACGGTCAGTCTGCCACCGGTGGCGAGGCTGAGATGGTGACCGATTCCGACGAGCCCGAGGCACGCAAGCGGGCGCGCATCCGGCTGGAACTCGCGGTTGGATATTTTGAAAATGGTCAAACGGCCATCGCCCTGGATGAACTCAAACAGTCCATTGCTGCCGATTCAAACTACGCTGAAGCCTACAGTTTGCGTGGTCTGATTTACATGCGACTCAATGATTTTCGACTCTCGGAAGAAAGCTTCAAGCGGGCCCTGAACATCAACCCGCGAGACTCCAATTTCATGCACAACCTTGGCTGGCTCTACTGCCAGCAGACCAGGTACGCGCAGGCGCATGAACTGTTTTCCCAGGCGCTGTCAAATCCGCAATACGCAGAACGGGCCAAGACCTGGCGCGCGCAGGGTTTGTGTCAGGTCCGGGCCGGGCAACTGTCTGAAGGAGAGCAGAGCCTTTTCAAGTCCTATGAGTTTGACGCCGGCAACCCGGTCACCGCCTTCAACCTCGCGGCATTGCTGTTTCAGCGTGGTGAATATGCACGCGCGCAGTTTTACGTGAGGCGCCTCAATAACACCGAACTGGCCAACGCCGAGTCTTTGTGGCTGGGGGTCAAGGTCGAGCGACGGATGGAAAACCGTGACGCCATGCTGCAACTTGCTACACAACTGGTCAAGCGTTTTCCAAAATCGCGCGAGGCGGATTCGTATCAACGAGGTGCCTTCGATGAGTGAGCCTTCGGTGTTCGGCTCCGAACCGACCACGCCTACTCCGCCACCCGCAGTTCAGCTGACGAGCGGCGCACTACTGCGTCGGGCGCGTGAGGCGCAAGGCCTGCACATCGGCGCCTTGGCGGTTGCTCTGAAGGTGCCGGTGAAAAAGCTCGAAGCGCTGGAGGGTGACCGATTTGACTTGCTGCCCGATACGGTTTTTGTCCGCGGATTGGCGTCCAGTGTTTGCCGGGTGCTGAAAATTGAGCCGGAGCCAATACTGGCCAAATTGCCACATACGACGGCGCCGCAGATCAAGGATTCGGGCGCCGGCATGAACGTGCCATTCCGCTCGGCCGGCGGTGGCTCGCTGCATCAGTTTTGGGAACAGCTTTCCAAGCCACTGGTGGCGGCGGTGGCAGCACTGCTGGCTGGCGCTTTGCTGCTCGTGATCTTTCCGTTTGCCCGGCAACCGGAAGTCGCGACGGGAACGAAATCGGCGGCGCCTGATGGCAGTTCGCAGCCCTCCCTGGCTGCCCCTACATTGGCGGGCAGTGCCTCGGTCCCGGAACTGGTGTCATCAGCCGCTAGCGCCGCTGCCAGCGCGAGCGTGGGGGCCGAGCAGGTGGCAGGTTCAGGGGCAACCAGCGGCATCGTGGTATTCAAGGCGCAGGCGCTGGCCTGGGTCGAGGTGGTTGACGCCGGTGGCGTGGTTCAGGTGAGGCGCAATATTGCGGCCGGCGAGACCGTCGGTGTTTCCGGCGCCTTGCCGTTGTCGGTCGTGGTGGGACGTTCCGATACAACACAAGTTGAGGTGCGTGGTCAGGCTTTCGATTTGTTGTCGGTCGCCAGGGACAACGTTGCCCGCTTTGAGGTGAAGTAGTGCAAGCGCTCCTGCCCATTGAACCGGTCGTACCCAAAGCGCGACGCAGTCGTCAGGCTCGCGTGGCTTGGGCTGGGCGAGGGGTCACCATTGGTGGCGATGCACCGGTCCGGATCCAGTCAATGACCAACACGGACACAGTCGACGTCATTGGCACTTCGATTCAGGTCAAGGAGTTGGCACTGGCCGGGTCGGAAATGGTCCGCTTGACGGTCAATACACCGGAGGCTGCGGCGGCGGTTCCTTACGTTCGCGAGCAACTTGACCGAATGGGAATCGATGTTCCGCTGATTGGCGATTTTCATTACAACGGGCACCGTCTGCTGACTGATTTTCCAGGCTGCGCCCAAGCTTTGTCCAAGTACCGGATCAATCCCGGCAACGTTGGCAAGGGCGACAAGCATGACAGGCAGTTTGGTTTGATGATCGAGGCGGCGTTGCGCTGGGACAAGCCGGTTCGCATTGGTGTGAACTGGGGCAGTCTGGATCAGGAGTTGCTGGCTGGTTTGATGGATGAAAACAGCCGGCGTGCGCCACCTTGGCAGCTCAAGTCAATCATGTATGAAGCCTTGATCAGTTCGGCCGTGGAGTCCGCACATCGGGCTGCTGAAATCGGGATGGATGAAGACCAGATCATTCTGTCATGCAAAGTCAGCGGTGTACAGGATCTGGTCGCGGTTTACCGTGAATTGGCGAAGCGCTGCGACTACGCCCTGCACCTGGGCTTGACCGAGGCCGGCATGGGCAGCAAGGGAACGGTGGCATCGGCGGCGGCCTTGGCCATTTTGCTGCAGGAAGGCATAGGTGACACGATTCGTGTTTCTCTGACGCCCGAGCCCGGGCAGGCCAGAACTCAGGAGGTAGTAGTTGCCTGCGATCTTCTGCAGGCACTTGAACTCAGATCCTTCGTGCCGAGTGTGACAGCATGTCCAGGCTGTGGTCGCACGACCAGCACCACTTTTCAGGAACTCACCAAGAGCATCGAGGATTTCCTGCGCTCGCAGATGCCGCTCTGGCGCGAGAAGTACCCAGGAGTTGAAAGACTGAAGGTGGCCGTGATGGGCTGCATTGTGAATGGTCCGGGTGAGAGCAAACATGCCGATATCGGCATCAGTCTTCCGGGGACCGGTGAGGCGCCGGCTGCGCCGGTCTTCATCGATGGTGAAAAGCGCATGACCTTGCGTGGCGACGCCATCGCCCAGGAGTTTCAGAACATTGTTGAAAGCTATGTCGCGGCGCGCTTTGGCACGCCGGTGGCTGCTGCATCCTGATTCAAGTCATGAGTGAAAAAGAAACAACTCCGAAGCTGGAGAAGCTTGGCGCCGTCAAAGGCATGAACGATATTGTGCCGCCGGATTCGGCGCGCTGGGAATATCTGGAAGACAAGGTGCGAACGCTGATGGGGCTTTATGGCTACCGCAACATCCGCACGCCGATCGTCGAGCCGACGGCGCTGTTTGTACGCGGCACTGGCGAGACCACCGATATTGTTGAAAAGGAGATGTACTCCTTTGAAGACAAGCTCAACGGTGAAGCTCTGACACTGCGACCGGAAAACACACCGGGAGTGGTGCGGGCTGCCATTGAGCACAACCTCATCTATGACGGGGGCAAGCGCCTGTACTACATGGGACCGATGTTCCGCCACGAGCGGCCGCAGCGCGGTCGCTACCGGCAGTTCTATCAGCTCGGTGCCGAGGCGCTTGGATTCGCTGGTCCGGAAGTTGATGCCGAGCTGATGCTGCTGGTACATCAGTTGTTTGCTTCGCTGGGTCTGCGCAATGTGCGCGTCGAGTTGAACAGTCTGGGTGTTCCAGTCGAACGCCACGCGCATCGCCTTGCTTTGCTGGGCTATTTCGAGGAACACCTGTCACAGCTTGACGCCGAGTCGCAGCGCCGCCTGTACAGCAACCCGCTGCGTATTCTGGACACCAAGAATCCGTCCATGCAAGCGCTGGTGCAGAACGCGCCGAAGTTGCTCGACTACCTTGGTGATGACTCGCTCAAACACTTTGACACGGTCAAGACCCTGTTGTCAGCGTGTGGTGTCCAGTGGAGCGTCAATCCACGTCTCGTGCGCGGTTTGGACTACTACAGCCATACCGTGTTTGAATTTGTCACGGATGAGTTGGGTGCCCAGGGCACTCTGTGCGGCGGTGGACGCTACGACGGACTGTTCAAGCTGCTCGGTGGCAAGCCAACACCAGCGGTGGGATGGGGAATGGGCCTGGAACGCGTACTCGAACTATTGAAGGAACAGGGTGAGACGCCAGCCGCCTCGGCACCCGACGTTTATGCCGTGATTCCCGATGCGGCGGCTTTGCCCGTTGCCCTGCAGACGATTCAGACTTTGCGTTCTTTCGGGATTGCTGTGCAGATGCACGCCGCAATGGCCGAAGGGTCAAACAGCATGAAGTCACAGTTCAAAAAGGCCGATGCAAGCGGGGCGCGTTACGCCCTCATTTTTGGCGGCGACGAGCTGGCGCAAAATGCGGTTACCGTCAAAGCACTGCGAGACGCAACGGTTGCGCAGACAACCCGATCCCTGGCGGAGGTATCTGTCTGGGCGCCGACCCTACAATCTCCCACCTGATTAAAGAATATCTATGGCAAATCAACTCGATCTTGAAGAACAAGAGCAACTCGATCAGCTCAAGCATTTCTGGAAACAATACGGCAACACCATCAGCTGGGCTCTGATTGTGATCATGGGTGCTTTTGCGAGCTGGAATTTCTATCAGTACTGGCAACGCAATCAGGCCGCGCAGGCCGCAGCCATGTTCGATGAGGTGGAGCGCGTCGTGAAGTCGGCGGATCCGGCAAAAATCGATCGCGTCTTTGGCGACATCAAGAGCAAGTTTGGCTCCACGACCTACGCGCAGCAAGCGGGCCTGCTGGTTGCAAAACAATACTATCTTGCCGGCAATGCAGAAGGCGCCAGAAGTGCGTTGACATGGGTGGCTGAGAACGCCTCGGATCCCGGATATCAGGCCTTGGCAAAGTTGCGCCTGGCGGCAGTCTTGATTGATTCCAAAGCTTTTGATGACGCCTTGAAACAACTTGGCGGCAATTACCCGGCCAATTTTGAAGGCCTTGTAGCTGATCGCAAGGGTGACGTACTGATGCTGCAGGGCAAGAAAGCCGAGGCACTGGTCGAGTACCGAAAATCGTACAAGAGTTTTGACGAAAGCACCGAATACCGGCGCTTGGTGGAAGTTAAATTGAACTCGCTGGGGGTGGACCCACAGGGTGGCGAAGCCGCGGCGGCGGAAGGGAAAAAGTGAAGTTTCATTCAGGTTCAACCGTGGCCATCAGACTGGCCTTTGTTTCTGTTGTGCTCGGTGTGCTCAGCGCGTGCTCTAGCGGACCACAGAAGCCGACACCGGCCGATTTGGGACCTAACCCCGCCTTGCTGCGTGTGCGTTTGGCCTGGACTGCCAAAGTTGGCCCGGTTGACTCTGGCCTGGCTGTCAAAGTCAACGACAAGACGGTGACCGTGGCCAATTCGGAAGGCGTGCTGGTCGCGCTTGACGCCGCGAGCGGTGCCGAATTATGGCGGACTGCTTTGGGCGCTCAAATTGCCGCTGGTGTCGGTAGCGACGGCAAAGTTTCTGCCGTAGTGACACGCGCCAACGACTTGCTGGTACTTGATGCCGGGCGTGAAATATGGCGGCAAAGGCTTCCTGCGCCGAGTTTTACCGCACCTGTGGTTGCCGGTGGTCGTGTGTTCCTTTTGACGGCGGATCGAGCCGTCACGGCTTTCGATGCCCTGTCCGGGCGCAAGCTATGGAATCAGCAACGCCCGGGAGAATCCCTGGTCCTGCGTCAATCTGGCGTCCTGTTGGCCGTTGGTGACACGCTGGTGGCCGGAATCGGTGGGCGTCTGGCAGGACTGAATCCGGGCAATGGCACCATTCGCTGGGAAGCGCCTATCGCCAGCCCGCGTGGAACCAACGATATTGAGCGGCTGGTTGACCTTGTAGGACCTGTCGCTCGCGATGGGGCCGTGGTGTGCGCGCGCGCATTCCAGGCCGCTGTTGGTTGTGTTGATACCGCACGCGGCACGTTGCTTTGGAGCAAATCGGGCTTGGGGTCGGTTGGCCTGCATGGCGATGACAAGTTTGTTTTTGGTGTCGAGAGCGACGGCAAAGTTATCGCGTGGCGTCGCGGCGATGGCGACCGTGCCTGGGTTTCCGAACGCCTTCTGCATCGCAGCCTGAGCGCGCCACTGGCAATAGGGCGCTCGGTCGTGGTCGGTGATGAGAGCGGGTGGGTGCACTGGTTGTCGCGCGAAGACGGGTCTATCCTCACGCGAATGACGACGGATGGTTCTGCCCTGGTTAGCGGACCCGTGCTGGCCGACGGAACACTGGTTGTCGCCACCCGCAACGGCAATGTCTTTGGGTTCAAGCCAGAGTAGGCGCCCGGCGCGTTCCTGATGAAACCTGTTCTGGCCCTCGTCGGCCGACCCAATGTTGGTAAATCGACGATATTCAATCGCTTGACCAAGTCCCGCGATGCCATCGTTGCCGATTTCGCGGGCTTGACGCGAGACCGTCATTACGGCAATGGCAGACTGGGCAAGCACGAATTCATTGTCATCGATACCGGAGGGTTCGAGCCCGATGCGGCGAGCGGTATTTTCAAGGAGATGGCGAAGCAGACGCGCCAGGCCGTTGCCGAAGCGGACGTTGTGATTTTTGTTGTTGATGCGCGCGA
>CAIYGK010000503.1 GCA_903925725.1 uncultured beta proteobacterium
ACCAGCGGACTTGTCCCCGAGATAACCTCCCGGATATCGCGCAAACCGAGCTTGTGCTGGCGCAGCAGGTCGAGCCGGAATTTCATCAACTTGTCGTAATCGGGTTCGTCGCGGGTAGTGCGGCGAAATTCGGGAATAGCGGTACGCTGCGCAAATTCGATCCAGATTTCGGGAACCAGCACACCTTCAAGATCAAGACAAACTAATTGCACCAGGGCTCTCCAATAGCAGGCGCCGACGCGGGAGCGCTGGCAGAACGTCGGGGATCATAAGGCAAGTTTGGCCGCAAAATCCGTTATGCTCCAGTTTGCAAGCAAGGCGCGCGGTGATCCCGCCAGCATTGCCGCATTGTTCGGGCAACGCCGGCTACCCGCCACGCGCAGCACCGAGTTCCCATAATCTGCCGCAGGACACGACCCTGCAAGGAGAAATGCCGATGCCACAGCACGAAGCCCTTCGTCTGCATGTCCCTGAGCCCACCGGACGCCCAGGCCACGACACAGACTTTTCTTACCTCCCCTTGTCCAAGGCCGGCGACGTGCGACGACCGAGCGTGGATGCCACTCCCGCGCAGACCAGCGACCTCGCGTTCACGCTGATACGCGTGCTCGACGAAGACGGACAGGCGGTCGGGCCCTGGGCGCCGAAAATGGACGCGGAACTGATGCGCCGCGGCTTGCGTGCCATGATGAAAACACGCGCCTTTGACGCCCGCATGGTGATTGCGCAGCGGCAGAAAAAAATTTCGTTTTATATGCAGTGTCTCGGTGAAGAAGCCATTGCCACAGCCCACGCGCTGGCACTGAGCGAAGGTGATATGTGCTTTCCGACGTACCGCCAGCAAGGCCTGCTGCTGGCACGCGAGGATGCCTCGATGGTAGACATGATCTGCCAGCTCTTTTCAAACGAGCGTGACCCTCTCAAGGGGCGCCAGTTGCCGGTCATGTATTCGAGCAAGAAGCAAGGCTTCTTCTCGATCTCGGGCAACCTGGCGACGCAGGTGATTCAGGCGGTCGGCTGGGCCATGGCCTCGGCGATCAAGGGCGACACCAAGGTGGCGTCCAGCTGGATTGGCGACGGCGCGACGGCAGAAGCCGACTTTCATACCGGCCTCACATTTGCCCACGTGTACCGGGCACCGGTGATTCTGAACGTGGTCAACAACCAGTGGGCCATCTCCACCTTTCAAGCCATCGCCGGTGGCGAAGGAACCACTTTTGCGGCGCGTGGCGTTGGCTGCGGCATTGCCTCACTGCGCGTTGACGGCAACGACTTTCTGGCGGTCTACGCGGCCTCGCAATGGGCTCTGGAGCGCGCCCGATCCAACTTGGGGCCGACACTGATCGAGTGGGTCACTTACCGCGCCGGGCCCCACTCCACGTCGGACGACCCGACCAAATACCGACCGGCCAGCGACGCTGCGCGCTTTCCGCTGGGTGACCCGATTGCCCGACTCAAGCAGCACCTGATCGCCCTGGGCGCATGGTCTGAAGCCGAGCACCAAGCGGCGCAGGAGCAGGTACAGGCAGAGGTTGCTGCTGCCCAGAAAGAGGCCGAGAGCTACGGCACGCTGGCAGATGGTCACATGCAGAGTCCTGCCACCATGTTTGAAGATGTCTACAGAGACATACCTGCGCACCTGCGCCGCCAGCGTCAGGAGCTGGGAGTTTGATGATGAACACTACCCCGATGACGATGATCCAGGCGCTGCGCTCGGCCATGGATGTGATGCTGGAGCGCGATGACAACGTCGTGGTGTACGGCCAGGATGTAGGCTACTTTGGAGGCGTCTTTCGCTGCACCGAAGGACTGCAAAAGAAGTACGGTACTTCGCGCGTGTTCGACGCGCCGATCTCCGAAGGCGGCATTGTTGGCACGGCAGTGGGCATGGGCGCTTACGGTCTGCGCCCGGTGATTGAAATCCAGTTTGCCGACTACGTTTACCCGGCAACCGATCAGATCGTGTCTGAGGCAGCGCGCCTGCGTTACCGCTCGGTCGGCGATTTCACGGCGCCCATCACTATCCGCATGCCCTGCGGCGGCGGCATCTACGGCGGCCAGACGCACAGCCAGAGTCCGGAAGCCGTGTTCACCCAGGTCTGCGGTCTGCGCACGGTGATGCCATCGAATCCGTATGACGCCAAGGGTCTGCTGATTGCCTCGATCGAGAACGACGACCCTGTGATCTTCCTCGAACCCAAACGGCTCTACAACGGCCCGTTTGATGGCCACCACGACAAGCCGGTGGTGCCCTGGTCCAAGCACCCGATGGGCAATGTCCCCGAGGGCTATTACACAGTCCCGCTGGACACGGCAGCGGTGTTTCGAGCCGGCCAGGCCTTGACCGTAATCACCTACGGCACGATGGTCTTTGTAGCCGAGGCAGCAGCCAATGAGACCGGCATCGACGCCGAGATCATCGACCTGCGCTCCATCTGGCCGCTCGATCTGGAGACCATCGTCAACTCGGTGAAGAAGACCGGACGCTGCGTCGTGCTGCACGAGGCGACACGCACCAGCGGCTTCGGCGCGGAACTGGTGTCATTGATCCAGGAGCACTGCTTCTATCACCTGGAAGCACCGATCGAGCGCGTCACCGGCTGGGACACACCGTACCCGCATGCCCAGGAATGGGCTTACTTTCCCGGACCGGCGCGCGTTGGCGATGCGTTCAAACGCACGATGGAGGCATGATGGGAATTCACACAATCAAGATGCCCGACATTGGCGAAGGCATTGCCGAAGTGGAACTGGTCGCCTGGCACGTCAAGGTCGGCGACAGCGTGACCGAAGACCAGATTCTGGCTGACGTGATGACCGACAAGGCCACGGTCGAAATTCCGTCACCCGTGGCTGGCAAAGTGCTCACACTCGGTGGGGCCGTTGGCCAGGTGATGGCCGTCGGTTCCGACCTGATTCAGATCGAAGTTGAAGGCACGGGAACGCCGGCGGCCAAGGCGGTAGCAGCGGCACCAGCCAGCGCCTCGAAAGCTGCAACACCCACTGTCGCAGCAGAACCCGCGCCCGTCAGAGCCGCAGCCCCGGCCGCAACAGCGCCGCCGTCTGCGCAGCGTGAAGCCGGCGTCGCCCCGGTCCATGCGCGCGCCAGCGGCGACAAGCCGATCGCCTCACCGGCCGTGCGACGCCGAGCGTGGGACCTGGGCATTGAATTGCAATTTGTGCCGGGCACGGGAACGGCCGGGAGCATTACGCATTTGGATCTGGACTTGTACGCCAGCCGCGCTGGACAAGCTGCCAGCGTGGCGCAAGCGGATCAGCGCTACGCCGAGCGCAGCGCCGAGGAGCCGATCCCGGTGATTGGCCTGCGGCGCAAGATTGCACAAAAGATGCAGGAGGCCAAGCGACGCATCCCGCACTTCACCTACGTTGAAGAGATCGACGTGACCGAACTGGAAGCCCTGCGCACTCGCCTGAACGCCAAGCACGGCGAAGCGCGCGGCCGCCTTACCCTGCTGCCGTTCCTGGTGCGCGCCGTTGTCCTGGCAGTGCGCGAGTTTCCGCAGGTCAACGCGCGCTACGACGACGAGGGTGCGGTCGTCACGCGTTATGCGGCGGTACACCTGGGCGTGGCAACGCAGACCGAGGGCGGCCTCATGGTGCCAGTGCTGCGCCACGCCGAAACGCATGATCTCTGGGCCTGCGCCGCCGAGGTGCTGCGCCTGAGCGAAGGCGCACGCAGCGGCAAAGTCACGCGCGAGGAACTGGGCGGATCCACCATCACCATCACCAGTCTTGGCGCGCTGGGCGGCATTGTCAGCACCCCCGTCATCAACCATCCGGAAGTCGCCATCATCGGCGTCAACCGCATGGTCGAGCGGCCCATGATCCGCAACGGTGCGGTGGTAGCGCGGCAGATGATGAACCTGTCGTCGTCCTTCGATCACCGCGTGGTGGACGGCATGCACGGCGCCCAGTTTGTCCAGTTGCTGCGTGGCTATCTCGAATGCCCGGCAACGCTTTTTGTGGAGTAAGTCATGGAGACCCTGCAAACCACGCTGCTCATCATTGGCGGTGGGCCTGGCGGCTATGTGGCGGCGATCCGCGCCGGGCAGTTGGGTATCGCCACCACTCTGATTGAGGGTGAACAACTCGGCGGCACCTGTCTGAATATTGGCTGCATTCCCTCCAAGGCGCTGATTCACGCCAGCGAGGCGTTCCACAGGACCTGCCACTACGCCGGCAAATCGCCACTGGGCATTCAGGTGGATACGCCGCGCATCGACCTGGCGCAGACCGTGCGCTGGAAGGATGGCATTGTCAGGCGCCTGACGCAGGGTGTCGCGGCGCTGCTCAAGAAGAACGGCGTTACCGTCATCAAGGGTTGGGCGCGAGTGGTTGACGGCAAGACGGCCGACGTAAAACTGGCGGACGCAACAGGGCAGCGCATCGTTTGCGAGCACCTTCTGCTGGCGACCGGTTCCAGCGAAGTCGCATTGCCCGGGCTGCCATTTGGCGGGCGCGTCATCTCCTCCACGCAGGCTTTGTCACCGCAGACCCTGCCGAAGCGCTTGGTCGTCGTGGGCGCGGGTTATATCGGCCTCGAACTCGGCACGGTCTATCGCAAGCTCGGCGCCGAAGTGACCGTAGTCGAGGCACTGGATCGCATCCTCCCGATCTACGACGAGGAACTGGTGAAACCGGTCGCTGCATCGCTGCGCAGGCTCGGCGTGCAGCTTCATCTCGATTGCCGCGTGCAGGGGCTCAACGCCGCTGGCGACGCTGTGCAAATCGCCAACGCGAAGGGCGAGATCTCGGAACTACAGGCCGATCAGGTACTGGTGGCCATCGGCCGCACACCGCGCAGCCAGGGCTTTGGACTGGAGAGCCTGATGCTCGACATGCATGGCCGCGCGCTCAAGATCGACGATCAGTGCAGGACCTCCATGCGCAATGTCTGGGCGATTGGGGATTTGACGGGTGAGCCGATGCTGGCGCACCGTGCCATGGCACAAGGCGAAATGGTTGCGGAAATCATCGCCGGCAAGCGGCGCCGATTTGCGCCGACAGCGATTGCCGCGGTGTGCTTCACCGACCCGGAAATTGTGGTGGCAGGCCTGGCGCCGCAGCAGGCTGCGCTGGCAGGGTTGGACTGCATTCAGGCCAGCTTTCCGTTTGCTGCCAATGGGCGCGCCATGACTCTCGAGGCGGGCGACGGTTTTGTACGGGTTGTAGCCAGACGCGACAACCATCTCATCGTCGGCTGGCAGGCGGTGGGTGTTGGCGTGTCCGAACTGAGCACTGCGTTCTCGCATTCGATCGAAATGGGCGCCTGCCTGGAAGACGTCGCTGGCACCATCCATGCCCATCCGACGCTCGGTGAAGCGGTGCAGGAAGCTGCGCTACGGGCGCTGGGCCACGCGATGCACATCTAATTTCTTGTGGGACAGACCAAAGC
>CAIYGK010000504.1 GCA_903925725.1 uncultured beta proteobacterium
CATGCGCCAGGTTTATCGGGACAATGGGTACCTGGAGGTCAAGGGACCACAGATCATCGACAATTCACTCTGGGAGAAGACCGGACACTGGGAAAAGTACCGCGAGAACATGTTCACGACTGAGTCGGAAAAACGTGAATATGCCTTGAAGCCAATGAACTGTCCGGGGCACATTCTGATCTTCAAACAGGGCATCAAGAGTTACCGTGATCTGCCTTTGCGCTATGGCGAGTTTGGCCAGTGCCACCGCAACGAGCCGTCCGGTGGTTTGCACGGCATCATGCGGGTGCGCGGTTTCACGCAGGACGATGGCCACATCTTCTGTACCGAAGATCAGATCCTGCAGGAATGCGCGAACTACACCGCTTTGTTGCAAAAAGTCTATGCCGACTTTGGCTTCAAGCAGATCATTTACAAGATTGCCACCCGACCTGACAAGCGCATTGGATCCGAGGAGAGTTGGGACAAGGCTGAGCACGCGTTGATGGAGAGTTTGCGCCTGTCCGGTTGCGAATTTGAAATCACCCCGGGCGAAGGTGCCTTCTACGGGCCAAAGATTGAATACACGCTGAAGGATGCGCTGGGCCGTCAATGGCAGTGCGGCACGATGCAGGTCGACTTCTTCATGACAGAACGCCTGGATGCAGAGTATGTTGGTGAGGATGGAGCGCGCTATCGGCCGGTGATGTTGCACCGTGCCATTGTTGGCAGCCTGGAGCGCTTTATCGGAATTTTGATTGAGGAAAGTGCTGGCGCTCTGCCGACCTGGTTGGCACCAGTGCAATTGGCAGTGCTCAATATCACCGATGCGCAAGCGGATTACTGTCGCGAAATTGTCGAAAAGTTGAAGAATGCACTGCCAAATCAAGAGCTTAGGGCGGTGATGGACCTCAGGAACGAGAAAATTACGTATAAAATACGCGAGCATTCAATGCAGAAGCTGCCATATATCCTGGTCGTTGGCGATAAGGAGAAGGCGGCAGGTACCGTTGCAGTGCGCGCCCGGGGTGGTCAAGACCTCGGTGTGATGTCCCTCGATGCATTCGTGCAAATAATCGCCGCCGATATCACTAACAAGTCTGTTGTCTGAGCCCTTGTATTGGCCGGATTGCAAATGGTTTGCGTGTGCAATGGGTTTGTAGCTACGTTTTTCGTAGCAGAATTTGTAAAGGATTGAGCCATCGCTACTGAATTTCGTGATCGTCGTCACCGTGAAGAACGTAAACATCGCCTGAACCGGGAAATCATGGCCCCGGAAGTTCGACTCTCAGGGGTCGAAAATGAACCGCTTGGAGTGGTTAGCCTGATGGAAGCCTTGCGAATGGCGGGCGACCTCGATGTGGATCTTGTTGAAATTTCTGCCACAGCGGTGCCGCCGGTTTGTCGATTGATGGATTACGGCAAGTTCAAGTACCAGGAGCAAAAGAAAGCGGCGGAAGCGAAAGCCAAGCAGACGGTCATTGAAATCAAGGAAATCAAGTTCCGGCCGGGAACCGATGATGGCGATTACAACATCAAGATGCGCAATATCAGGCGCTTTTTGGCAGAAGGTGACAAGTGCAAGATCACCCTGAGATTCAGGGGTCGCGAAATTACGCATCAGGAACTTGGAATGGCCTTGTTGAATCGGATTCGCACAGAGTTGGGTGATCTGATTTTGATCGAGCAGTTTCCC
>CAIYGK010000505.1 GCA_903925725.1 uncultured beta proteobacterium
CCAACAATAGAAAGGCAAATTCAGCCGAAAAAACAGCTCGGCATAAAATTGAATCGCGCAACACCGACCCATCGGTCACGTTCGCCGGAATTGCCGGTCACGTTGCCGGAATCAGTGGTCACGTTCACCGGAATACGCAGTCGGAACCAAGAAGCCCCGCCACCAGCCTAATTGGGTGGTGTGGCAGGGGAGACCGACTGTTTCGTATTTTTCGGCCATCTGCTTGATCCACAACATCACGCCGGGCCGGAAATATGTTGCCAAACTACGCGAACTGGATGATCCCCGCTACAAGCACTTCGTCGGGCACCTGACAACACTTAAGAAGTGGCAACTGCAGGACGACCGGCTTCGGTCCGTGCCACCTTCTGACGCAAAGCCGACGGACCGCACCGAAGTTTCGCTGCGCAGCTTCATAGACTTTGTGCGCGACCAGATGCCTTTTGGCGGTGTCACTATTCCGGCTGAGTTTTGGCGCTTGAATCCGCCGTCACTACCCGCACCGACAACAATCGGCAATAGCGGCCAACCGGTCCAACTGAAACATCCGAGCCAGCCGGACCAACTGCCATCGCCAGCCCCTTCAATCGCCGCTATGCCCGCAGCATCACCGTCCCCATCCCCAGTGTCGGCAGGACCGCAAGCGCCCGCTGGTCCGGTGGCAGCCGAAGTGGGGGAAAAACCGTCAGTGAAACGGCGACCGCCAAAGCAACAGCCTCAAGTCAACCGAGTGATCAATCTCGACCAGCCTGGTTTCCTGAGGCTCGCTGAAGTGCTGGAGGTTTTCCCCGTGTCGCGGACAGCCTGGTATGACGGGATACACGAAGAGACATATCCCGCGTCGGTGAAGTTGGGCAAGGGTCGCACAGTGGGCTGGCCAACGGCAGCGATCAAGAAGCTGATTGACGACCTAGTGAAGTAGCAATGGTCACAACTTGGGCGCTGTAAATAGCAATCAATTGAAGGGGAAGCAAAAATGTCGCAATCGAAGGTTACCAAGCCCAAGGGTTCAGGCTCAAAAGCAGCAAAGCCTAAGCGAACCAACGCGATCAATAGTTACAGCGACGAGGAACAGTCCGCGATCAAAAAGGCGTGCAGTGAATTGAAAAGAGTGACCGGCGTCTTTCGTGGCCCGAACGGGCTCATGCTTTCCAAAGGTGAACAGCATCCGGAGGACGAGAAGATTTGCGACAGGTTTAGGGTTTTTGGAACAATGATTTTGGAAGATGGCGCCCTCAATGGCATAGCGATAGGCGCCAACGGACTGAAGCGCGTTGTGCCGTTTGCAGACTTGCACGACACAAGGAAACTGTCTAGCTACCTAGGCGATATTGGTGTACATCCGCCGAGCGATAAGAAGCTTCTGGCGCATGTCGGCGAATACATCGACAAGCGCGGAAGATGCGTGACCCGCAATTTGGTTACTCGGGTGGGAGTGCATGAAGTGAAGGACGGCGCAGAAACTCACTATTTCTTTGCGACCAATCAGAAGGTTGTCGGCGACGGTACGGATCGAGTTGTTCTGAG
>CAIYGK010000506.1 GCA_903925725.1 uncultured beta proteobacterium
AGGCCGATCACCTGCTTGATATTCACTCCACCAGCCAGGACGTGGAGCCGTTCTGGGTCTATGCCGGTTTTCCACGCAACAGTGAAGTTGCGCTGGCCATAGGCCGCCCCAGTGTGCATCTGGTGATGCCTGATGGTCTGGGCTCCGGCACGCCGTTGATCCAGTTCGGGCAGTTCGGTCAGGCTGGTGGCAAGGGCGCTGCCATGGTGGTCGAATGCGGCCAGCATTTCAGGCAGGCCACGAGCGATCTGGCGACCAATGTGGCGCGCGATTTTCTGGCGCATTTTGGTCTGATTGCACGAGACCCGGCGCCCGTGCGGTCAGCACCGCAAAGGCGTTTCCAACTGCTGCAGACCTGCGTCATCAAGACCACCGAATTCAGGTTTGTGCGCCCTTGCATCGGTTTTGAAGTGTTTGCCAAAGGCGAGTTGATTGCAATCGACGGTGCCGACGAAATCCGCGCTCCCTGCGACGACTGCACGATTCTGATGCCAGCACGCGCAGCGATTGTGGGGCGCGAGGCCGTCTATCTGTCGCGGCCGATTCTCTGAGCGCCACGCTCAGCAGCCGAGCTGCACTGCCAGATCCAGAAAGTCCCTGGCATGCCGGGTGTTGGCGGCGTCAGGTGACACGTCCTTGAGCTTGTGCACACCGAATTCCGCGGGGCGCTCGATGTAGGCGGTCTGCAGGCCACAGGCACGCGTCGCTGCCAGATCGCTTTGGTGCGCGGCCACCATCATCACCGCCTCGGGCGGCAGGTCAAACACTTTGGCCGCGCCCAGATAGACGGCTGGGTCGGGCTTGTAGGCCCGAAAAACCTCGGCCGACAGGATGCAATCCCAGGGCAGGCCGGCACGTTTGGCCATATTGGTCAGCAGAGCGATATTGCCGTTGGAGAGTGTGCAAATGGTGTGCTTTGACTTGAGTCGCGACAGCCCCGCCACGACGTCTGGCCAGGGATCAAGCCGGTGCCAGGCCTTGTTCAGATGGCGCTTCTGTTCTTCGCTCAGATCGGTCACGCCGAATTGCTGCAAGACCTGATCCAATATGAGCCGGTGCAGGTCGTCGATCAGGGTCCAGCCCAGTTCACCGGAGCGCACGCGCTGCATGGCCGGCTGGTAACCATCGCGCCAGGCCAGCGCGAACGCGTCGGCCTCCACCTCCGGGCGCAGCGCGCGCACTTCACGCGCAATGCTGCCGTGCCAGTCCACCACCGTGCCGAACACATCAAAGACCAGCAGCTGTGGCATAACAGGCGTGTTCACTTGGCCCTCAGCCCCTGAACCAACGCGCCCAGCGCAATGCCTGCCAAGGCCCACAACAGGCTCCAGTTGCCTGCACCCAAACCTGCAATGGCAGGGCCCGGGCAGACACCGCAAAGACCCCAGCCGCCGCCGAACAACGCAGCGCCGACGGCGGTGTCGCGGTTCCAGACGCTGGGGTGTTCATGAAAATGGTCGTCCAGCAGCGGACGCCTGAGCAGGCGCGGCGCCATCTTGTAGGCCAGCAGCACCACCAGCACAGCGCCCCCCATTACCAGCATCAGGCCGAAGTCCTGAAAGCGCAGAAAGCTCAGCACGACTTCGGGGCGGATCATGGTCGAGAACGAAAGACCAAAGCCGAACAATGCCCCTGCCAGCAGCGTCGCCAACACGCGTGCTGCGCTCATGGCAGTACCCTCATCATCAGATTCGCGGTGAGGAACGCGGTAGCCATGAAAGTCAAAACCGCCAGCAGCGATGGCCACTGCAGCGAACCCAGTCCGCAGATGCCGTGGCCGGAAGTGCAGCCGTTGCCCAGGCGGGCACCGTAGCCAACGAGAAATCCGCCCACCAGCAGTTGCCAGACTGGCACCGTTGTAGCCTGCGGTGCACCACCCGCAATACCCAGCCACCAGACCAGCGCACCCAGAATCAGCCCCAGTGCGTAGACGAGGCGCCAGCCGCGCGATTCGACGAAGCGCTTTTGTTGGAAGAAAGGGCGTTGCACGAGATAGGACCAGCTGCTGGAAAACACCGTGCTCATGCCGCCAATGCGGCCGGTCAGCACGAACAGCAGCGCAGCACCTGCGCCGATCAGCAGACCGCCCAGCAGGTAGTGTTGCCAACCCAGCGGGAAGAGGGAAAGAGAAAGGTTCATGGGATGAAATTATCTGTGCACTTTATGCCCGCGACCACACCAGCAACAAGTTGTTCGCCGGCATGGCGTGGCGTTGTGAAAGTCGCAATCCGGCGCGCAGTGCCTCGTGCTCCACGTCTTCGCGGCGGCGAATACCCCAGGCCGGATTGCTTTTGCGCAAGCTCAGGTCGAAGTCGCGGTTGCCGCTTGAGGTGGACACCTCGTCTTCCACATACGGCCCGTAGGTGATCAGCACGCCGCGCGGCGCGAGGTGCCGCGCGCTGCCCTGCATCAGTGCAGCGCAGGTAGCCCAGGGCGATATGTGCAGCATGTTGGCGCAGTAGATCGCGTCGAATTCCGTGCCTTGGGCTAGCCATTGGGGCATCATCACATCCAGCAGAATTGGAGCATGCACATTGGTAAGACCCGCTTGCGCAATGCGTGCCGAAATCGTCGCCAGGGCGGTGGTCTGTGCTTGTGTGGCTTGGGCATCCGAAGGCAGCCACGACCACTGCGGCAAACCCGCAGCAAACCAGACCACATGCTGGCCCGTCCCCGAGGCGATCTCCAGCGCCCGGCCCTGCGCCGGTAACACTTGGCGCAGCACTTCAAGAATGGGCTGCTTGTTGCGGTCCGCCGGCGCGCTGTGGGGGAGTTCGGTCATCCCAACAAGCCTCGCTTGTGCAACATGGCCTGGACCTGCGGATCGCGGCCCCGGAAGTTGCGAAACGCCTGCGCCGGCTCCTGGCTGTTGCCCGCGCTGTAGACGTGTTGCAGCAGGCGCCGTGCGGTGGACTCGTCAAACGCATTGCCGGCTTCGCTAAAGGCCTGGTAGGCGTCGGTCTCCAATACTTCGGCCCACATGTAGACGTAGTAGCCAGCGGCGTAACCCGAGCCGGCAAACAGGTGCTGAAAGTGACTCAGATGGTGGCGCAAACCGATGTCCTGCGGCACACCCAGCAATCGGCACTGTTCTGCCTCGAACTCGGCAATGTCCACCGTCGTGCCGTTGGGCAGGCTGTGCAGGGCCATGTCAATCAAGGCCGGTCCGGTGTACATCAGCGTGGCCCAGGCCTGGTTGAAGCGCCGCGCCGCATGCAGCTTGTCCAGCAGCACTGCAGGCAGCACTTCGCCGGTCTGGAAGTGGCGCGCGTGGCGCTGCAGCACTTCACGCTCGAGCGCCCAGTTCTCGAACAGTTGCGAGGGAAGTTCCACGTAGTCACGCAGCACGTTGGTGCCGGCCAGGCGCTCGTGCCTGACCTGCGACAACAGGCCATGCAGGCCGTGCCCGAACTCGTGGAACAGGGTCTTGACGTCTTCAAAGCTGAGCAGCGTCGGGCTGGCCTTGGCAAAGTTGTTGTTATTGATGACGATGGGCAGGGTGCCGCCCTGGTGAGCTGACTGGCTGCGAAAGATGCTCATCCAGGCGCCGCTGCGTTTGCTTGGACGCGCGAAGTTGTCGCCCAGAAAGAGGCCGACCGCAGTGCCGTCGGCGCGTTGCACTTCCCAGGCACGCACGTCCGGGTGGTACAGCGTGAGCCCATGCTGCTCGACAAAGTGCAGGCCAAAGAGTCGCTGCGCGCAATCGAACATGGCCGCAATCATGTTGTCCAGCGTGAAATAGGGCTTCAGTTCGGCGTCATCCAGGTCGAACTGCTGGGCCCGGACTTTCTCTGCCAGGTAGCGCCAGTCCCAGGCCTCAATCGGCGTCGGCTCGCCCAGGCTGCGGGCCATGGCGGTCAGCATGACCCGGCCTTCTTCGGCTTTGGCTTTGGCCGGCTCCCAGGCCTGACCCAGCAGATTCAGCACTGCTGCCGTACTGCCGGCCATGCGGTCCACCAGTTCGTAGTCCGCATAGTTGGCGTAGCCCAGCAACTGCGCCTGTTCCTGGCGCAAAGCCATGATGCGCGCGGCAACCGGTCGGTTGTCGGTGGCACCCTCGTGCGCACCGCGCAGCGAGCGAGCGCGCCAGACGGTTTCGCGCAGATCGCGCCGCGCCGAGAAGCTCAGGAACGGTTCTGTCAGCGAAGGCGACAGGCTCAGCGCGTGGCTGTTCTGGCCCAGGCCGCGCTGCGCCGCCGCGGCGCGCGTGGCCTCGCGCATGAATTCGGGCAGGCCCGCCAGATCGGATTCGGTCTTCAGCTCCAGCAAAAAGCTGTTCTCGTCAGCCAGCACGTTCTGCGAGAACTTGGTGCACTGGGCCGCGAGTTCCTGCATTACGGCGCCGTAGCGCTGGCGGGCCTCACCGTCGAGCTGTGCGCCGGCGCGCACAAAGTCCAGGTGTACGCGCTCCAGCAGGCGCAGGTCCTGTGGTGCCAACGCCAATTGTTGGCGTTGCCGGTACAGGCCGTCCACGCGCGCAAACAGGGCCGCATGCATGTAGATCGCGTTCTCATGCGCCGCCAGGCGCGGCGCCATCGAGCGCTGCACCGCCTGCAACTCCGGACTGGTTTCGCTGTAGGTGAGGTTGCTGAACAACAGCTCGATGCGGTTGTAGAGCCGACCGCACTGATCCAGTGCTGCCACCGTGTTGGCGAAGGTAGGGCGCTCCGGATTGTTGGCGATGGCGTCGAGCTCGGCGCGCTGCGCTGCCATGGCAACTTCAAACGCGCCCTCGAAATACTCGGGCCGGGCATGCTCAAAAGGAGGCAGGCCGTAGGCGGTAAGCCAGTCGGCCAGCAGGGGATTGTCAGGGGTTTGGGTGGTGGAGTTGGGTACGTTCATGAATTGATTGTGACCCAACTCCCGCCAGCGCGCAGTGCGCTGGGATCTACTTCACTTCGGTAATGAACTGCTCACGCGGACGGCGCACCTTCTTGAGCTTGACCAGCCAGTCCTTGTCTTCTTCGCGGTAGCCCAGCGGCACGATGGCCACACTGCGCAGGCCGCGTGCGGACAGGTTCAGGATCTCGTCCAGCGCCTTCGGATCAAAGCCTTCCATCGGTGTCGCGTCCACTTCCTCATAAGCGGCGGCAATCAGGGCCACACCCAGACCGATGTAGGCCTGACGTGCCGCGTGCTCAAAGTTGGTCCGGGCATCGCGCGCCGGGTAGCTGCCCAGCAGCATCTTGCGGTAAGCATCTCCTGCTTCGGTGCTGCCGCCGCGCTCGGCATTGGTCAGGTCAAAGTTGTGGTTGATGCGATCGGCCGTGTAGGTATCCCAGGCAGCAAAGACCAGCAGGTGCGAACAGTCGGTGATCTGCCCCTGGCCCCAGGCCTTGGGCTTGATCTGCTCCCGAGTCTCCTTGTTGGTGACAACGATGATCTCGTAGGGCTGCAGGCCGCTGGAACTGGGCGCCAGACGTGCGGCCTCCAGAATGCGTTCCACTTTTTCCTGTGGCACAGCCTTGGCCGGGTTCATTTTCTTGGTGGCGTAGCGCCAATGGAGCTTTTGGAGCAAATCAGACATGCGTATTTCCTGAAGGGTTGAAAAGTTGCTGCCATCGGTTTGACGGCAGGTGCCGGGACAGCTTGGGGCGAGGGTTGGGTTTCTCAAGGGCAGGCGCCCAAGGCTCCCTACTTGAAGCTGGCGTAGTACTGCAGCACGGCCGGTGTCTGCGCAATGCGCTGCATGTGGGCGTTCAGCGTGGGTGCAACTTTCTCGACCAGATCGGTCGGTACATGGTCAAGGCGGCCGGAGTTGAGACCGCGCACGTCCACAAACACCTTCAGGTCGGCCACCGTGAGACGCTTGTCGGCAAAGTATTCGCCACCGTTCGCCAGCAATTGCTTCTGCAGCCATCCGAGGTACACGGGCATGTGGCCGTTGACCAGCGCCACGCGCGCCGCCTTTTGCTCGTCGCCCTTCATGCTGAAGCTGGGGCCCAGTTTGACGCCGGCTTCTTCCACCACGTAGGCCACCTCGTCGCACAGCAAGGCCTGGTAGGCGTCTGTGGGGTACAGGCCGGCCAGCTTGCCCGCATAGCGCAGGATGGCGTCGCTCTGCGTGACCTGTACGCCGTCCACGTGCAGCACCGGTACCTGGCCAAAGGGCACCGACTTGCGCACCTCGGCAAATTCGGGGAAGCCAAAGCGGTGGTCTTCAAACGCAATGCCACCAATGGCCAGGGCCAGGCGGATGGGTTCGGCGCGGCCACCGTGAAAGTCGAAATAGGAGAGTTTGAGTTGGGGCATGGTGTTTACCTGAAGTTGTGGCGCGGCAGACCCGCGCCGGAAGTGTTGCGGATTCTATGCGGGCAGCGGGTTTGGGGCTCCTAGTCCGCGCTGCCGAAGAGGTCATTGAACTTCTTAACGCCATCGGCAGCGGCACCAGACATCCTCGGTATGCCCTTCGGATATTC
>CAIYGK010000507.1 GCA_903925725.1 uncultured beta proteobacterium
CGGCTGCGCGCTGGTGCTGACCACAGGCGGCACAGGACCGGCGCTGCGCGACGTGACGCCTGAAGCGACGCTGGCGGTGGCGCACAAGGAAATGCCGGGCTTTGGCGAACAGATGCGCCAGATCAGCCTGAAATTTGTGCCGACCGCCATTCTGTCCCGACAAGTAGCGGTGATCCGCAACCAGACACTGATCATCAACCTGCCGGGGCAGCCCAAATCAATTCAGGAAACACTCGAAGGTTTGCGCGACAGCAGCGGTGCCTCGGTGATGGCTGGCATATTTGCCGCCGTGCCCTACTGCATCGACCTGATCGGTGGCCCCTACCTGGAAACCAACGACGAAGTCTGCAAGGCGTTCCGGCCCAAATCGGCAATCCGGCCTGCGCCCTGACGGTCATTGCACCGCTGAATCAGTGCGCGCCCTCGGCCTGAACCAGGTGGCGCATCAGACTTCGCAGTTTGGCCGGGCGCACCGGCTTTTGCAGCAGGCTCAGTCCCGCAGCGTGGGCCTGTTGCGCGACGTTCGCGTCGGTGTCGCCACTGATCAGGCAAGCCGCAATCCGCCGGCCCGCAAGGGTTCGCAACAAATCCACCGCCTCAATGCCATCGATACCGCCGCCCAAGCGGAAGTCACTGATGATGAGATCGGGCGCCGGCTCGATCCGGTACCCGTCGCAGGCCGCTTGCGCGCCTTCAAATTCGGTCACACTGCAGCCCCAGGACTTGAGCAGGCTTGCCAAACTGACCCGGCCCAACGCGTCGTCCTCAATCAACACGACGCGCAGGCCCTTGAATTGGGCTTTTGAAGCCAGTTCCCGGGCCTCCTCGTAGCTGCCACCCTCGCGCGCTGCCCCAAGAGGGACAGTCAGCGTCAGGCGCGTACCGCATCCGGGCGCAGAGCGCAGCGCCAGCGGATGCTTGAGCAGGCCGCAGGCCCGCTGCACGATGTTCAGACCCACGCCAAGGCCCTGGGCCCGGTTGCGCTCGGGATTGTCAACCTGGAAGAATTCCTGAAAGACGTCCTCGTGGTGTTCTGCGGCGATGCCAATGCCGCTGTCGCGCACTTCGATGCGAAGCCGCTTGCCGTCACGCGTGGGCCGGCACGCCACCAGCACCGTGCCTTGCGGCGTGTACTTGATGGCGTTGCTGACCAGGTTGAGCAAAATCCGGTGCAGCAGACCCGGGTCGCTTTCGACCCAGGCGGTTGACGGGCGAAACCGCAAACGCAGGCCCTTGGCGCTCGTTGCAGCGGAAAAATTTTCACGCAAGGGGTCAAAAATGCTGTGGATTGGAAACGCAACCCGGCTAATCTCCAACTGCCCGGACTCCAGCCGCGCGACGTCAAAAAAGCCGTCGAGCATGTCCTGCATGGCGCGCACCGAGGCCTCCACGCCCGAGAGCAATTGCTGCGCTTGCGCGTCATGCGGCAATTCCGCCAGTCTGGCCACAAACATGCCCAGGGCGTGGGCCGGCTGGCGCAGGTCATGACTGGCAGACGCCAGAAAGCGCGACTTCGACCGGCTCGCCTTCTCGGCCTTGAAGCGCGCGGCCTCGATCGCCGCCAAGCTGGCCTTGCGCTCGGTGATGTCACGCAGCGAAGCCTGGCGCGCCGGCGCGCCGTCGTAATCGATCGTGTGGAGCATGATTTCAACATCGATGACACATCCATCCACCCGAACCAA
>CAIYGK010000508.1 GCA_903925725.1 uncultured beta proteobacterium
CAAACTTGATCTCGACAGCTTGCTGGCAAGTGACATCCTGCCAACTTACAGCGTCGCTGGCCTGGCGGCCAAAGGTGTGCTGCTTGAAGATGCCGCCATGCAACATGCAGGTCCGTTGGCCTTGATTGAGTTGCAAAACGGTGATGCCTCACCCAGCTATGTAGCCGGTACCGAAAACTTCTACGCCATCACACGCTATAACTGGAGCAGCTACTACGCGATGGCAGTCATCGAATTGGGGCGGGAAGTGGCCAAGGCCATGCGGCCATGACGGCCAGGAAAAAATCACCTCTTCCTGGTAGCTATCCACTGATCGGTCTGCTTGCCCAACAACTGGGGGAAGGCAACTTCATGTTCCATTGCAAGAATGAACAAGGCGTTGAGCACAGGACCGGGAAATCCGGCTCGCTTGCCGCCGCGCGTGTCGGTCTGCAGTTCGTCCATCAAAACATTGAACTCCGGGCAACCCCAGAATAGCTTCAGCTTTCTGCCAATGTGCGGGAAAGCTGCGTTGATTACCTTGTAGTGTGGATTGTCTTCAATCACGCTCAATTCTCAATAACGCTTTGCCAACGTGAAGACGAACAGCACGAGCACGAGCGCCAGCATGATCAGAAAGATCGGGTGCACGCCTGCGCGTTGCCTCGGCTTCACTTCCAACTCTGCAGGTGCCAAACTTGACGGTATTGTTGTATCCCTCTCCATGCTGACCTCTTTCTCGTTGTGCTATCGCTATTTTCGCGATGGTATCTCAAGTCCGGGAAACATGACGCTGGTAAAGCCAAATCGGCGGAAATCCCGAACTCGCATCGGGTACAACTTGCCAATCAGGTGATCACATTCGTGCTGCACGACGCGTGCATGAAAGCCCTCCACGGTTCTGGCGATGGGATCGCCATACTGGTCATATCCGGTGTAGCGAATGCGCTCAAAGCGCGGCACCATAGCACGCAGACCGGGTACCGAGAGGCAGCCCTCCCAGTCCTCCACCTCCGTCGGTCTGCCCACGTCATCGTCAGGCGCCAAAGGAATGATGACGGGGTTCAGCAGCACCGTTCTGGGCACAGGCGGTGCATCGGGATAGCGCGGGTTAGGGGTTCCCGTGCCAAAAATCACAAGCTGCAGATCCACACCGATCTGGGGTGCTGCCAAACCGGCGCCATTGGCCGCCAGCATGGTGTCGAGCATGTCGGTCACCAGCAGATGCAATTCATCGGTGTCAAAGGCTGTGACGGGCTGAGCACAACGCAGCAGCCGCGCATCACCCATCAGGAGAATCTCACGCACTGCCATCAAGCAATCCTCTCAAACCTGTCTCATCCAGCACCGCCACTCCGAGTTCCAGCGCCCGGTCGAGCTTGCTGCCAGACTCGGTACCGGCCAAGACGAACGATGTCTTCTTGCTGACCGAACCGGCGACCTTGCCACCGGCTGCTTCGATCAGATCCCTGGCCTCGTCGCGACTCAGCGAAGGCAGGGTCCCGGTGATGACCAAAGTCTTGCCGGTAAGGGGCTTGCTGACAACGGGAGCAGGCTCACCCTCGCTCCAGCAGACACCGCAATCGCGCAGGTCCTTGATGACCTCACGGTTGTGGGCTTGCGCAAAAAAGGTATGCAAGCTCTCGGCGACGACCGGGCCAATGTCACTGACCTGCAAGAGTTGATCGAGACTGGCGTCCATGATGGCGTCGAGCTTGCCGAAATGCCGAGCCAGTTCTTTGGCCGTAGCCTCCCCAACATGGCGAATGCCCAGACCAAACAGAAAACGCGGCAGCGTGGTCACTTTGGATTTCTGCAGTGCCTCCAGCAGGTTCTGGCCGGACTTTTCAGCCATGCGCTCAAGTCCGGCGAGTGTACTCACGCTTAACCGATACAAATCGGGTAGGGTGCGAACCAGTTCGCCGTCAACCAATTGATCGACCAACTTGTCGCCAAGACCCTCGACCTCGACAGCACGGCGTTGGGCAAAATGCAGAACGGCCTGCTTGCGCTGCGCGCTGCAGAACAGGCCTCCCGTGCAGCGGTAGTCCACCTCGCCCTCCTCCCGCACTGCGGCGCTGCCACACACCGGACACTGCCGGAGCATGCTGAATTCGGGCGCGCCAGGCAAGCGCTTGTCCAACACGACAGCAACCACTTCCGGAATCACGTCGCCGGCGCGTCGCACGGTCACGGTATCGCCCACCCGCACATCCTTGCGCCGCGCTTCGTCCTCGTTATGCAAAGTGGCGTTGGTGACGGTCACACCACCGACAAATACCGGAGCCAGCCTGGCCACGGGGGTGAGTTTTCCGGTGCGGCCCACCTGCACCTCAATGCCCAACACAGTCGTCAATTGCTCCTGCGCCGGGAATTTGTGTGCCACGGCCCAGCGCGGCTCACGTGTCACAAACCCCATACGCGCCTGCAATGCCAGACTGTTCACTTTGTAGACGACGCCGTCAATGTCAAAGCCCAGGTTGTCGCGCTGCCGACCGATGGACTCGTAGTAGGCAGTCAACCCATCTGCCCCCTGCGCGGTGCTTGCCAGTTCGGAGACCGGAAAGCCCCAGGCCTTGAGCGCTTGCAGCAACTCAAAATGTGTTGCGAACAAGGCGCCACCCATGGCAGGCTGACTGATCTCTCCGACACCGTAGGCAAAAAAGCTCAGCGGCCGTTGCGCTGCAATACCGGGGTCGAGCTGACGCACCGCGCCCGCGGCGGCATTGCGCGGATTGACAAAAGTCTTTTGTCCGCTGTCGCGCTGACGCCGATTCAAGAACTCAAAATCATCCCGGCGCATGTAGACCTCGCCCCGCACTTCCAGCACCTGTGGAACGGCCTGGGGCAGGCGCAACGGGATCTGTCCGATGGTCCGAATATTCTGTGTCACATCCTCACCCACGGTACCGTCTCCGCGCGTCGCCGCCTGTACCAGAACGCCCGCCTCGTAACGCAAGCTCATGGCCAGCCCGTCAAACTTGGGCTCAGTCACATAGTCCACAGCCGGCGCTGACGCGTCAAGCTCGAGTTCACGCCGCACCCGCGCGTCAAAGTTGAGCGCACCGCTGGCCTCGGTATCGGTCTCGGTGCGGATGCTCAGCATGGGAATGGCATGAGGCACGCTGACAAAAGCGGCGAGCGCCTTGCCGCCGACCCGTTGCGTTGGTGAATCAGGCGTTACAAGATCCGGGTGCTGCGCCTCAATCGACTGCAGCTCCCGAAACAGGTGGTCATATTCCGCATCCGGAATCGACGGGTCGTCAAGCACGTAATAACGATGGCCATGCTCCTGCAACAAGCGTCTTAATTGCTCTGCGCGCTCCCGGCTTGTCGGGTCCGCGGTGCTGAACAGATCAGATGTCATGATCAGGTCTGTGTGGCACCGTCAGTGTCACGAAAAAAGTCGTCTTGCCGCGGCCGAACCGGCCGACAGATCGCGCTCGTCCAGCCTGTCATATAGCAGTTCCAGTTCACTGCCAATCTGCTCCATAGCCTCAATCGAGAGTCCAACTCCGTTGTCATCGGTCACGATGCCGTCCATGCTCTGCGCCAGCAATCGTGCAGCGTCACGCATGCGTGCAAAGGCGTGCTCGTTGCGATCAACCTGAGCCACGTCCAGACTGATGGCAAGTTCACGAATGGCTGACAGTGCCGGATCATCCGCCATGGCGGCCTGGGTATTGAAGCTCAGCCCGAGCACCGCCGGCAATCCCGGTGAACTTGCTGGCACAACCATCCGTCCGGGAATGACGCCAGCCACAAAGCCCAGGCGCGAAGCATTTTGCTGAACATAACCAGGGCTCCAGGCAGCGTTACGGGCGCGCAGCACAAAACCGAGTTGTGCATCGTGCTCGCTGGCAAACTGATCGAGCTCTCGCGCTCTGGCAACCTCTTCACGCATCTCGGGGAAATCCGGCATGCCGTTGATGGCATCCGAAAAAGCCTGCGTCTTCATGACAAATTCGGAATACTCGATTTCGTTGAGAGCGCCTGACCGATTGGCCAGTTGGACGCCCGACTGAAACGTGCTGTAGCGCTGGCCCGCCGCCGGCGTCTCCCAGCATTGCCTGCTTTCGCAAAATCCTTCGATGAAGAAGGGTTTACTGCCGACCCGGCGTGTGGCCGGCATCGCTGCCAGAGCAGCATCACCGGATAGCGGTGCGTCCAGCTCAATCGGCGCAATCACGTCAATCAGTGCATCCAGAACGGGTCTGGCCTCCGGAGCGGCCAAAGGGAAATGTGCCAGCTCAAACGCCGCCGCATCAAGTTCGGGCTCAATGCCGGCGCCATCGTTTCGCTCAAGATCGAGTACATCTTCGGGTGCTGGCGCGACAGCCTGACGCGGGCGGTTGCGGCTGGTGGACCAGGCACTGTGTCCGACCATCGCCGCCAACACCAGCCCACCTGCTATTGCCAAACCGATCTGAAGACTACTCATGGCCATCCCTCATTGAAATCAGCCGGCTTGCGCCATCGAGACAGCCGCGTCCATATCAACCGCCACAATGCGCGAAACCCCCTGCTCCTGCATCGTCACACCGATCAGTTGTTCGGCCATTTCCATGGCAATCTTGTTGTGACTGATGAACAGGAATTGCGTTTCACGACTCATGCTCAGCACCAGGCGGGAATAGCGCTCCGTGTTGGCGTCATCGAGCGGCGCGTCAACCTCGTCGAGCAGGCAAAATGGCGCGGGATTCAGCTGAAAAATTGCAAACACGAGAGCAATCGCGGTCAGGGCTTTCTCGCCACCCGAGAGCAAATGAATTGTCTGATTCTTCTTTCCTGGCGGCTGTGCAATCACCTGCACACCGGAGTCAAGAATTTCATCACCGGTAATCACCAGGCGCGCGTTGCCCCCACCAAACAATTCCGGGAACATCCGGCCAAAATGCTGGTTCACGGCGTCAAACGTTGCGGCCAGCAAGTCCCTGGTTTCTGCGTCAATCTGTCGAATCGCTTCTACCAGCGTTGACATCGCTTCATTCAAATCCGCCGACTGTGCGTCAAGGAACTGTTTGCGTTCGCTGGCCACACCCAGCTCATCCAGCGCGGCCAGATTCACGGCTCCCAGCGCTTCCAGGTCGCGGTGCAGGATGTCTATTTCTCCTTGCAGGCGTCCCGCCCGAATCGCCCCGTCGGCAATGGATTGGCGCAGCAATTCCAGATCTGCCTGCGCCTCCACGAGCAGCTGGTTGTACTGCTCAAAGCCCAGGCGCGCGGCCTGTTCCTTGAGCTGAAAGTCCGTAATGCGCTGGCGCAAGGGGTCAAGATCCCGCTCAATCCTGAGACGACGCTCTTCACTGGAACGCAACTTCGCTGTCAATTCTTCGTACTGGTTGCGCTTGGCCGAAAGCACCTGCTCGCGCTCAAGTTTGACGGCAAGCGCACTTTGCAATCCCGCTTGGGCGGCAGCGTCATTGAGTTGCGCGAGTTCGTTCCCAGCCTTTTCGATCTCGCAAGTCAGCGCCACGGTCTGGTCGCTCGCTGTCTGGACTGCTCTGGACAACTCTTCGCGACGCGCAGACAAGGTTCGCAACGCAAATGCCGCCTCCTGAGCCTCGCGTTCAAGCTGGCGCTGTTGCTCTCTGGCATCGGTCAACTGACGCTCGGCCACAAGTACGCCGTCGTCAAGCTCGGCATGCCGTTCCTGGATTTCAGCAAGCTGCGCATC
>CAIYGK010000509.1 GCA_903925725.1 uncultured beta proteobacterium
ATTAAGAAAACTCAATCGAACCAGCGAGCACCGCCTAGCGATGCTGCGCAACATGATGAATTCGCTCATTGCGCACGAAGTCATCAAGACGACCTTGCCAAAAGCCAAGGAACTGCGTCGTGTTGTGGAGCCCATGATCACCCTGGCCAAGGAAGCCACCGTGGCCAATCGCCGCTTGGCGTTTGACCGGCTACGTGACCGCGACAGCGTAGTCAAGCTCTTCAATGAACTGGGTCCGCGCTTCAAGAGTCGACCCGGTGGCTACACACGCATCCTGAAAATGGGTTTCCGTGTTGGTGACAACGCGCCGATGGCACTGGTTGAACTGGTTGACCGCCCGCCTGAAATTGAAGCCCCCGCCGGTGAGCCGGAAAAGGCTTGATAGAGTACAATGCAGACATACCGCGCGATGGAGCAGTCTGGTAGCTCGTTGGGCTCATAACCCAACGGTCGCAGGTTCAAATCCTGCTCGCGCAACCAATACATACGGGGATCTTCCCGTAAGTAAATGCCCGCTAACAGCGGGCATTTTGCTTTTTGGCCCAAATTTGGCTCATTTCTGGCTCGGCTCTTTGGTGTCCATTCCCGGCGATGGTATTGCTGAACTGCCCGCCCGGTACCCGAAATTGATCGTTCCATTGGATGTCCTCGGAACGACTACTCAGTTTGCGGAGGAGAAGCCGTTAAGATGAAGTTGACCGTCCAGCCTATTCAAATCTACTTGAGCCAAGGGAATAGCGATGCTCAATCCAATCGAACTTGATCGTCAATACAACGCCAGAGCCGCCGTACCTGAGCACCCTGCGTTCATTGCCCGTTGGCGAGCTGACTCGGAGCGTACGCGCAAAGCGCTGGCCGCCGACATTGACCTCCCTTATGGGAAATCCAAAAGCGAGAGGATGGACTTTTTTCGCGCTGGTAATGCCGGGGCGCCCCTTCTGATATTTATTCATGGAGGCTATTGGCGCAGTCTTGACAAGAGCGACTTCAGCTTTCTTGCACCGGCGTATGTTGCCAGGAATGCAAATGTTGCAGTTGTCAACTATGGCCTTGCTCCGGGTACCTCCTTGGAGGAAATGGTCCGGCAACTGCTGCGTGCCGTCAGTTGGCTTTACAAGAATGCCTCTGCAATGAACTTTGATGCCCAAAAAATTGTCATTGCTGGACACTCTGCTGGCGCCCACCTGGCTGCAATGATGGCCGCCGCCGACTGGTCAAGGTGGGATCCAGCGCTTGCGGATAATGTGGTGCGTGGCATCGTTTGTATCAGTGGACTCTATGACCTTGAACCATTGGCGCAGGCACCGTTTTTCAAAGACGATATTCAGTTGGATAGCGCTGGTGCACGCAAATTGAGCCCTGTAAGTTATCAACCGAGGTTCGATGTGCCCATGGTGACTTCCGTTGGTGCAGACGAAAGTTCAGAGTTCCATCGCCAGAACACGCTCATTCGTAGCTCATGGCCCGCCTGCTTTCGGCGCGACGTTCCGATGCCGGGGCGGAACCACTTTTCGGTGGTTGATGCCCTTTGCGACAAGAATCACCCTCTATTTCAGTCCACTCTCAGTTTGCTCAGCGTCGAATAGGGAGTTGGACGAAGGGACATGGGTTGGTGCCGCTGATATCTCCAGTGCATGGCAAGCGAGAAGTAAAGGCAAACTGGTCGCTACGCTTTAGAGGACAGAAGAGACTGCTGAGAGATTCATTCGTTTACGGCACAGTCAGCATGCGCTGGCGGCGTGCTGCCTCTTCGGACCGGGCGTCGTCGATCTCGCGCAGGACACTGCCCAAATCCACCGCTACGGCTTTTCGATCAAAGTGACCGCTGAGAACCAATTCGGTGGAAAGCACACCCGTCACGTAAAGGCTCCAAATTTCGGGGCCGAAGTCAGTGCCAAGCAATTCCGGAGCGAACTTGCCAAAGAAATCACGCAGGTTAGCGACATCGCGCAACAACATTCGTTGTGCATGGTTGTTGCCCGCTGCATCCACAGCTTGCGGCAAGTCGATGATCACAGGGCCATCCCCGGCCATCAGTATGTTGAACTCCGATAGATCACCATGGATCAACCCAGCGCACAACATGCGGACCACCTCGGCAATCAGCGTGGCGTGGTGGGCATTTGCCTGTTCTGAACTAAAGACAAGATCATTCAGACGCGGGGCCGCGTCGCCCTGTGCATCCACAACCAGTTCCATGATCAGTACGCCATCATGGAAATTGAAGGGCTGCGGTACACGCACGCCTGCTGCGGCCAAACGGTACAGCGCGTCCACCTCGGCACTTTGCCATGCAGCTTCCTGCGCCTGACGTCCGAATTTTGTTCCCTTTGCCATGGCACGGGCTTGCCGCGTATTCTTGACTTTGCGGTTTTCGGTGTAGTCCACGGCCTGTCGAAAGCTGCGTTGCGTGGCTTCCTTGTAGATCTTCGCGCACCGCGTTTCGTCGCCACATCGCACGACATAAACAGTGGCCTCTTTGCCGCTCATGAGCTGGCGAACGACCGTATCGATCAAGCCCTCATCAATCAGGGACTGCAATCTGCGTGGTGGTTTCATGGCTGCCTCCGGCGGCGAGAGAAATGCCAGATCGCCAGCACCAGAGCCGTGACCTGAATCAGACTTCCTGCAAACAGCGGGAGTCCCAAGCGCATATCGCCCTTTGGCACGTCCGATACCAGTGCGAGCAAGCCCGCCCCTGCCAAAGGTGCCAGGACTGCCACCATGCTGTTGAGCGAAGAGACCGCACCCAGCGTTCGTCCCTGGATGCTGGCATCGGCCGCACCCGACACGATGCTTTGCAGTGTGGAACTGGTGGCGGCCGACGGCATGTTCAGCACAATGATGACAAATACCATCCAACTCTGTGGCACCAGCCCAAAAGCGCAGAATGCCAAAGCTGACGTCGCCAGTCCAATCACGGCCAGTCTTTGTGGAGAAATTCGCTTCAGGACATGTTTGAGCAAGAAGCCTTGCATCAGCACGTTGACACCACCAACGGCCATGAGTGACAAGCCGGTTTCATGTGGCCCCCAACCGAACTTGAAGCTTGTAAATAGAACCCAAGTCGAATGCAGCATGAATTGCGCCAGATTGCTCAGCGCGATGACGGCAACCAGGGCACCGACGCCACGCAGGTCGAACAACCCCCGCAACGCGGACACCGGGTTGGCCTTGCGCCAGTCAAACGGTGTGCGCCGCTGCCCCGGCAAGCTTTCTGGCAACACAAAATAGCCATAAATCCAGTTGATGACGGCCATCGTCCCCGAAGCAACAAACGGCAGCCGCAGGTCAATGTTGCCCAAAACTCCCCCCAAAGCCGGACCCAGGATGAAACCCACACCCATCATTGCACCCAACAGGCCAAAGCGCCTGGCACGGTCCTCGGGCGGCGTGATATCGGCGACGTAGGCATTTGCCACCGCAATGTTGGCTTGCATCGCGCCACCAATGAGCCGTATCCAGACCAGCATCCACAGACTTGTGGCCGCAGCGGTCATGAAGAAGTTGAAGGCGAGCCCCGAAAACCCGATCAGCAATACAGGGCGGCGGCCAAAGCGGTCGGACAGGGCGCCGAGGATCGGTGAGCCAAAAAAGTTGGCGATTCCGAAAGAAAATGAAACCGCGCCAAACCAGAACGCCTGGTCGGCTTTGGACTGGGTAAACAGTCCGACGAGATGCGGCAACACAGGAATCATCAGGCCGATCGACATCATGTCGATCAGCACGGCGATCATGATGAATCGCATCGCAGCCGGCCGCTTCAATGTGGCTGCGCCAAGGCCATCAAGATTAGCCATGCTGTCCAGTATCGCAGCTTTGCGCAGACTGCGATGAGTGATTCAAATTGGATCGCCAGAGGTCCAAACCGGTGCTCGGCCTGTCGCCGGAAAAGCCACATCTATCACGTCACCGCGCAAGCCGTCGCAATGTGCGTGCATTGCAGATTCATCGCCAATACATTCTCTTCAACCGGCCACTGTGGCCCCAAACTGGAGAGATTCAATGAACACAAATCGCACAACCCGCTTCACCGGACTCTTGATCGCTGTGATGATGACTGTGGCCATCAACGGCGCCATGCTTTCGAAGTTCAATTCCGTGGCACAGGAAGCGTACGCCAGCAACGGCCAGACGGCGACCGTGGTGACACTGGAGTCAGTCAATATCGTCGCACACCGCTCCTGAGTCATGACAACACTTCTGTCTTTGCTCGGCTGGTGCATTCTGTTCGCGCTGTGCTGGCCGTTGGCCCTACTGGCGCTGGTGCTCTGGCCCATAGTCTGGCTGGTCTCGATTCCGCTCAAGCTGATCGGCATCAGCATTGGCGCCGTGCTCGCTCTGGTCAAGAGCATCCTGTTCCTGCCGGCACGCATGCTGGGCTATCGAGGATAGCAGCGCCTGATCGGCACAACAATGCCCGCTTTATGTGGGCATTCTGCTTTCTGGCCGGGCGTGATCCAGATCCGGGCGGTGCCATGGGTCCACATGCGTCATCAGGTTCAAGACCCGGTGCCGTTGCAACACACGCTGTCTGGCCACCACGGCGATGTCGTGGCCCGCTTCGACCGTGATGTTTGCGTCAACCTCAATATGCGCATCCACCACGATCATGTCGCCCATCTTGCGCGTACGCACGTCATGCACATCACTCACACCGGGTGTTTCCAGCAGTGTTGTCCGAATCGCCTGCACCTCCTGCTCGTCCACTGCCCGGTCCATCAGGTCATGCAAGGCGGCCCAGCTGAATCCCCAACCCATCTTGGTGACCATGAAACCAACAATCAGGGCGGCAATCGGGTCCAGAATCGGGTAGCCGGCGAGATTGCCGATGATGCCAATGCCCACCACCAGGGATGAGGCGGCGTCGGAGCGTGCGTGCCAGGCGTTGGCTACCAGCATGCTCGATTTGACGCGCTTGGCAACCGACAGCATGTAGCGAAACAATAGTTCTTTCGCGACCAGGGCGCCACCTGCCACCCACAAGGCAATGATGTGGACGGTCTGTATCGTCTCCGGGGCTTCGAGCTTTCGCGCAGCGGACCACAGCATGCCAACGCCTACGGCCAGCAACAAGGTACCAAGTACCAGCGAGGCGGCAGTCTCAAAGCGCTGGTGGCCATAGGGGTGATCGGCATCTGCGTCCTTCTTGCTGTGATGACTCGCCAGCAGCACGACAAAGTCGGCCACCAGGTCAGATAGCGAATGTATGCCATCGGCAATCAAGCCCTGTGATTTGGCCAACACGCCGACTACAACCTGTGCAATCGTCAGGATCAGATTGACACCGACACTGACCCAGGTGCTGCGCGAAGCCGCTGCAATGCGCTGTGCCGGGCTGTGCTCTGTGTCTTCGGCCTCATCGGCCAATTCGGTAAATTTCATGATCCGCGGAGTTTAGGTCAGTCCGGCGTTCAAGTCATGTGCTGACTGACAGGCGCGGCCAGGGTGCGGTCATCGCCAGGATGCCCGCCAAGGGAATAGGGGATCGACAGAAACGCAACAAGAACCACTGGAACCAGCGAGGCCAGCAGCACACCGAGGAACTGGCGGATGAACAGGCGCAGCGATGAATTCATGGGAAACCTCTCTGGTAAAGTGAATCAATGCCGCTATCTTCGGCGCGTCGCCTTAAGGCAGTCTTAGGGTAAAAGAGAAAAGCAGTTTCACGATGACTTCTGAATCCTTTAACAGGGTCTGTATCTACGGTGCTGGTGCCATTGGCGGCTGGATTGGCGCGCGACTGGCCGCTGCTGGCTGCCGCGTCAGCGTGGTGGCACGCGGCGCGACGCTCGATGCGTTGCTGCGCCACGGCCTGCGCCTGCGCGAAAACGGCGTGGAGAGTGCATGGCCGGTGCGCGCCAGCGCCGACCCGGCTGACCTGGACGTGCAGGATCTGGTGGTGGTTGCCGTCAAGGCGACGGGCCTCCTTGATGTCGCGCGACGCATCACGCCGCTAATCGGCCCAGGGACGGTGGTGCTGAGCGCCATGAATGGCGTTCCCTGGTGGTTCTTTCAGGGCTTTGGTGGCCGCTTTGCGGGGACCGTTCTGAGCGCGGTGGACGCTACGGCGGAGATCGGCCAGACCATCCCGGGAGCCAGCGTCATCGGCTGCGTCGTGCACGCCAGTTGCGCGGCCGAGCCGGGTTATGCGCAACATCACTTCGGCAACAGACTGATCATCGGCGAGCCGGGTGGGCAACTGAGTGAACGGGTGACGAGGCTCGCGGCCTTGCTGCAGGCAGCGGCGTTTGATGTCAGCATCGCGGAGCAGATCCAGAAGGACGTCTGGTACAAGCTGTGGGGCAACATGACGGTGAATCCGATCAGCGCGCTTACCGGCGCCACCACTGACAGGATTCTGGACGATGAGCTTGTACGCGCTTTCGTTTCCAGCGTGATGCTGGAGGCCAGGGAAATTGGCGTGCGCATCGGCATCCCGATCGCGCAGCAACCCGAAGACCGGCATGCCGTCACACGCAAGCTCGGTGCCTTCAAGACCTCCATGCTGCAGGATCTCGAAGCCGGAAAGCCGCTCGAGCTTGATGCCCTGGTGACAGTGGTGAAGGAGCTTGGCGCCCTGACCGGCGTTGCAACCCCGTTCACTGATGCGTTGCTTGGCCTCTCAAGGCTGCAGGCCCGGATGCGCGGGCTGTACTGACTTACATCACCGGCCGATGTGTGTTGCCGCACGCTGTGGCGCATTCGTTGGGTGTAAGCTGACACCCGATGGTTGAAGGGGCAAAAACAATGGTTCTACCGACGCCTGATGAAGGGCTGACAGCGGCGCAAGCAGCGCAGCGTCTGCGCGACGACGGCCCCAACGTGCTGCCGGGCGAGCAGCGGCGCGACCTGCGTGCGATTGCACGCGAGACACTGCAGGAACCGATGTTCATGCTGTTGCTGGTGGCCGGTGCTCTCTACCTGGTGCTGGGTGATCTGCAGGAGGGCTTGATCCTGTTTGGTCTGGTGTTGGTGGTGCTGGCACTGACCTTGTATCAGGAGGGAAAGACCGAGCATGCGCTGCAGTCCTTGCGCGAGCTCACGAGTCCGCGCGCGCTGGTATTGCGCGATGGAAAGCCGCACCGCATCGCCGGCGCCGACGTGGTGTGTGGCGATATCCTCTTGTTGGCCGAGGGCGACCGGATCGCCGCCGATGCGATGCTGCTGAGCGGCAGCGATATGCAGATTGACGAGTCGCTGCTGACAGGCGAGGCGATGCCGGTGCCCAAGGCGATGGACGCGGCCCTTTTTTCCGGTACCTTGATCGTCAACGGACATGGCACGGCGCGTGTCACGGCCACCGGGGCACGCAGCCAGATCGGGCAGATCGGCAGTGCGCTCGGAACACTGGCGGGTGAACGCTCGCCCTTGAAGAAGCAGACCGCCAGTCTGGTCAAGGTACTGGCCCTGATCGCGCTGGGTGCGAGCCTGTTCATGATCCTGGCTTACGGATGGCTGCGCGGCGACTGGCTTGGTGCGCTGCTGGCCGGCATTGCACTGGCCATGGCATTGCTGCCGCAGGAGTTCACCGTGGTGTTGACCGTGCTGCCTGCGCTGGGTGCCTGGCG
>CAIYGK010000510.1 GCA_903925725.1 uncultured beta proteobacterium
GGGTCCAGCGTGGTTTGCGAGTACAGCGAGTCACGCGTGTCTTCGGTGAAAAAGGTCAGGCGCAGCAGACCTTGCCCGAGCTCCTTTTCAGCACTGATCTCGGTCGTCCAGGACTTCTCGGGCTTGAGGTTCGGATCATTGATGTACTGCGAGTTGGTAGTGGATGTGGCGCCGTACAGCTCCGACACCGTGGGCATGCGCACGGCACGACCCGTGGAGGCCTTGAGTACGGTGTCGTCCAGCCATTGGTAAGACAGGGCCGCTTTGGGGGAAATGTAATTTTCAGTGCGCGCACCGTAGCTGGTGTTGGCAGCATTGCCCACGCCAAATGTGGTCAAGCCGTTGGAGGCGGTCCAGCTTTCCAGGCGGGCGCCCAGAACGGCTTTCCACTTCGGATCAAAGGCCCAGGCGTCCTGCGCATACAGACTTTGCAGCACCGTCTTGCCACCAACCTCATTGACCAGCGTTCCAGCGCCGTCGCTGAGCCAGTTGCCGGCGATGCTGGATGTGAGGTACTTGAGAACATAGCTGTCCTGCTGCAAACCGAAGTCCACAATGTGTGCACCCCGGCTACCCTGTGGGCGCCATGTTCCCTTGGCTGCCAGGGTGTTCCAGCCAGTGCCGCTGCCATCGGCCACGGTGCCGGCGCCGCCGGTCGCCGCCGTGGGTAAGAAGTTTGTCGCGGCGTTGCTGCGCTTTTCGTCTTTGCTGTAGTCGTACAGGCTGGCGGCGACTTCCCAGTCCCACACGCCCTGTGTATGGCTCTTGACCGAGAGACCCTGCATGAGGTGGCGCAGGCTCTCGTTGGTCAGCGTGTAGTCGCCGCCGCTCAGTGCCTGCGTGCCACTGAAGGCCAAGCCGTTGATGTTGATGGCGCCGCTGTAAACCGGCTGACCGGCGCTGTTGCTCAGGTAGCTTGCCGGACGCCCCTCGGAGCTGTTTTGCCAGAGTCCCAGCAGGTAGCTGGCACGCACCGTGGGCGTGATGTCATAGGCGAGTTTGATCTTGGCGTGGTCTTGCAGCGTGTGGAACTCGGTGCCGGTGCCCAGAATGTAGATCGGTGCGTTGCTGTTGCTCTTGTCCAGTACCGCGCCAGTGACCGTCGTGCCGGCAGAACTCGCTGTGCCGGCGCTGAGCAGGCGCGTCGGGAAGGTCAGTGGCTGGCCGTGGCTGTCGGTGTGGTTGAGGTTGAACAACCAGGACCAGTCGCCACTCTTGTTGCCCAGCGAGGCGCTGGCCTGCCAGGCCTTGAAGGTGGCGCTGGTGTTGTACAAATCGAAAGGCTGCGACACGTAGTCCAGCTTGGCATGGGCCTCGAACTGCGTTGGCATGCGGGTCACATAGTCCACTACCGCACCGACCGAATTACCTGGGTAGGCGGCAGAAAACGGACCGTACATCACATCGACGCGTTCGATTTCTTCCGGTGTTACCAGCCCCCAGCGCGGTGGAAAACTCAATCCGCCGACGCCATTGCCCAGGTAGTTGGAGAGCAGGATGCCGTCGGCATAGACGGCAGAGCGTGCGCTGTTGCCGGTACCGGAGGCGCGGCTGGACAAAATGGCGTGGTTGTAGTCCCCGATGTAGCGCTTGCGCACCAGCAGGCTGGGAAAGTATTTGAGCGCATCCTCACTGTCAGTGGCATTGATGGCCTGCTCGATTTGAGCCGCCGTGACGCCTTCGATGGTGGTTGGAATTTGGGTCGGCAGCGACGTCGGCCGGCCAGCGCTGATAGTGACGACACCCAGCGACTTGACCGGTGCATCCAATGCGACGACAGCGCCAGACTGGGGCTGGGTTTGCGCCAGCGATGGAAAGGCAAAGGGGAAGGCGAGGGCAAGCGCCAAAGAGAGACGATGTTTGCGCACGGCAAATCTCCAAAACAATTCAATGAAATATCCCCACCACCGGTTTGAAGCCGGCGGGAGACGATGTCAATTCAATGGTTCAGGAGAAGGCAGGCGGACCGCGCGCCGGCGGCGGTACCGCAGTGCGCGAAGCAATATGGGCGGCCGGGATGCTTTGCAGCACATGGGCCAGGGGCTGCACCGGCTCGACGCTCCAATGCATGATTGGCGGTGGCGCGTAACCGGTGGCGCACAAGGAGCAGTCCAGCGTGTGCAGGGATACGACTTCGCTGCCCTCGTCGCTCTTGACCAGCAACTTCATCACGCCCGAAGCCGAGCAGATCACCTCCATGGATTGCGGCTTGACGATCGGTGAAGCGATAGAAGCCCCAATAAACAACGCAAACCAGACCAGCACGAAGCGGGCGATCAGGTGAGCGTTGCGCAAGGTTTGCATATTCAAAGGGTTTGAGCGAGACGTTAAACGTCGTCTTACAAAGAAAAAGCTGCTCTGAAGAAGAAGGGGGGAGATGGTAACTGACTCTTGAGTTTCTTGCTTTTTGGACAAGGAACCTTGGACCTGTGCCTTCACCGCAGAATGACTTGCGAACCGAGGATCAGTAAAACGTATTTCCTGAGTCACTCGCAAATGCCAAGCGGGGATGAGGAACCATCACTTCGACCCCGGAAACAGGCACCGTTGCGGAACAACCATATCTCGCCGGGTCCGCCCGATTGGAGATCCGCGTCAATGCCGTGGACGCGACCGCCGTGAAAAGTTGAGATTCCGCGCCTGATCGTGGAGTGCCCGACCACGATGGTGCGCACACCGAAAGCGGACAGGATTTGCTCAACTTCCACGGGGCTGGCGTCCGGGCGTTTTTGCTCCTTGCCAGGGATCAGACCACGGTACCAGATCGGTGAGTCCTTTCCCAGAAGTCGCTGATTGCCTTCCAGATCGATCACGTTGCGGAATGCATCGTTGAAAGCCTCGATCTCCCGTTCTTCCGAAAGCATGACCGGCGAAGGACCGCCATGCGCGAAAAGAATAGAGCCGATGCGCAGCAAGACGGGTCTGCTGCGCAGCCAGCGTCCCATTTCCGTATCGGGACCATAAAGCGTCTTCTGGTCCGTCCCCAAAACCTTCTTTTGCAAGAAAGCGTAATTCGGATGCAAATAGCGCTCGTCCCCGCGCAAGGCGCCGATCTCGTGATTGCCGAGCAGGACATGAACCCGTCCACCAGCAGACAGGGCTTGGGCTTCGAGGTGGCGCAACAGCCAGAAGACGTCCGTGACCTGCGCGCCGCGATCAAAGATGTCGCCGATGATCACGAGGTGGTTACGAGCAAATGTCCAGTTCCTTTGAGCGTCGATGATGTGGTGCGCCTGAAGCAGTGTTACCAGACTGCCAAGATTGCCGTGGACATCGCTTACAGCCGCAATCTGATCAGGAGCGGAAAATTCAGCTGACCCCGGGACGGGCGCGACCGGATCGAGTCGCAGGGAACCCAGCCCGGCCAAGTCGAGTTCAAAAGGACTACCCAATCGCTCTTCATGACGGACCCCCTCTCGCACGGACAGCACACGTGCCTCTTTGCCCTGCCAAAGCACATAGGGACCATCTGACAAGGCTGCAGACTCTGCTTGCAGTCCCGCTGCCAGCAAATCCGTACCGACGAAGGTCCACAGCAGAGCGCCCAGCAAGAGCGCAAAAAAACGATTCAGTACAACAGGCATACGCACAAGCATTTCATTCACCTCTCGGCCAGTATCTCAGCTTGGGTCGGCGATCCATTATGCTCAGCGCCACGCCGATATGAACGCGAGGCATTTACCGTGAATACCGCACACCACTTGATCAAGCGCCGCCAGTGTCTGGCTGCCATGGGCTGTGCGGCATGGGCCTGGCCTGCCCTGGCCACGGACGTGAAACGCCAGATCTGGCCAGGCCCGGCATTCAAGCCCTCCCTGCAGTTGAGCAGGCTTGACGGTGCGGTCTGGAGCCTTGCCGCGCAGAGGGGCAAGCCGGTGCTCCTGAACTTCTGGGCAAGCTGGTGCGAGCCCTGCCGCGCCGAGATGCCGTCGCTGGAACGACTGGCAAGTCGTCACGAGGCCCAGGGCCTGCAGGTGCTGGCGATCAACTACCGTGAAACCGAGGCCGTCGTGCGCCGTTTCATTGACGCGACGGCCTTGAAGCTGCCCGTCCTCCGCGACGGCGAGGGATTGGCAGCCAAGGCCTTTGGGGTGCACACCTTCCCCAGCACCGTGGCCATCAACCGCAAGGGCCGGGTGCTTTTCATGGTCGTGGGTGAATGCGACTGGAGCAGCCCAAGCGCCAACCGCTGGGTGGCTGAGATGCTCTAGGCTTTCGCGATGAAGCTGAGCTACTTGCTGTCAGCCAGGAAAGACGGA
>CAIYGK010000511.1 GCA_903925725.1 uncultured beta proteobacterium
AGTGAACATCAAAGTGCCGCAGATGCCCGTGTACACGGCCACGCAGACGCAGCGCTATTCACGGCTCTATCGCAAGCAGCGCACGGCCATGCTGACCGCGACCATCGACTTTATCGCGCTGGACCAGTATGAGCAATGGCGGCGCAATATCCAGCAATACATCAATTTCCAGTTTTTCGGCGCATACATTGGCACCATTAGCAACGTCATCTACAACAAGTCGTGGAGCTTCATCTTCCCTGCACAATACGCCAAGTTCAAAGTTGATGGCTCGAAATTGGAGAATGTCACGGCAGATCTTGAGGCGCATGGCATCTACAATGCCAACGCGGGCTACAGCCACGCCCTGATCGTCACAAATCAAACACCGCCCACCTACACGAGCTAAGGTTGCGAAGTCTCCACCGCAAACCCTGAATCACACCGATTCTTCACTATAAGGAACACCTTGTCATGCGACGTAAATCAATCTCAACCCGCACCATCCACGCCGAGCACTGGGAGCCCCACGAATGCGTTGTCGTGCGCAGTCTCAACACCGACGACGACGAAGTTATCCAAGACGGCTTGGTGAGCACGGACATACTAGGCCAGACATCGGTGCACGCTGGCCGCTTGAAGCGACTGACGCTCCAGCGTGCCATCGTTTCTTGGACGTTCACCGACGAGCAAGGCCGCCCGCTGCCACTCAGCGAGCAAAGCATTCGCGAACTGGCACCAGAAGACTCCATGTATATCCTGAGCGCGATCAATGCCATCAATCAGCCGATGCTCCCCGACGAAAAAAAAGACTCTTCGACGCCTGCTACGACTGGTACCGAGGAAAAAGCCGAGTAATCCCCCAAGCCTGCATTGACGCCGAGATGATGCAGCGCTTCGGCGGCTGGTCGCAGTATCGCGAAGCACCACGTCGTATCGTCGAAGAGCAAATCATCGCCTGGACGGCATCGTTGCAGGCTGAAGCCGACGCCTACGAAAAGCCCACATAACGCCCCCTAGAAGCCCCCTGAAAGCCCCACGATGACCACGAGCTCCATGAATCTTTCGCTGATAATCGGCGCGCAGGATAACGCCAGCGCCGTGATTAGCCAGGTTGGCAGCGCAATACAGCAGCTTGCCAGCGGGAACGTCGTGGGCGCGGTGACGAGCATTGGCGCGGCTCTGGTTGGCATCGGCATGCAAGCCGTACAATCTGCTGCGGATTTTCAGACCTCAACAACGAAGATTGCTTCGTATGCAGGGCTTTCTGGGACTGCTCTGGACCAGATGAAAAACAGCCTGATGCAAATGGCTGTTCAAGTCGGGCAAAGTCCAACACAGTTAGCGAATGCGCTCTACCCCATTGTTTCCAGCGGCTATAGCGCTTCTGACGCACTCAATATTTTGAAGTTGAGCGCAGAGACAGCCGCCGCTTCCGGAGCCGATACAACGATTGTCGCTGACGGCCTGACAACAGCGCTGAAATCATTCAATCTCCCAGCTTCTCAGGCTGGCAACGTGATGGACGTGCTTAACAAGACGGTCAGCGAATCAAAGACGACGTTTCCAGAACTGGCTGCGACCATTGGCCGACTTTCCTTGAGTGCTTCGTCTGCCCATGTGCCATTCATGCAGATGGATGCGGCACTGGCAACGCTGACCACACACGGCTTTCCAAGTGTTGCGCAGGCCAGCACAGCTCTCGGCAATCTCTTCACTCAGATCGGTATAAAAACTGGGACGCTGGCAACGAATGCGCAGAAACTGGGGTTATCCTTCAATGCGCAGAAGTTCAACGCTGATTCATTGTCACAGAAGATTGCCTATTTAAATCAGGTAACCGGCGGCAATCAGCAAGAATTACTGAAGCTCCTTGGCGGCTCAACAGTTGCGTTGAAGGCATTTAATTCACTGTCCAATGGGGCCAAAGACTATGCCAGCAATCTTACGGGCCTGCAACATGCCCAGGGCTCAACGGCGCAAGTCTTCGCCAATGCCAATGCTACCTATAGCCAGCAAGTTGCGAAGATGAATGCGGCCTTCAGCGTGCTTATGATCACCATCGGCAACAAGTTGCTGCCAATACTCGGCCAGATAATCGGTGCTATCACACCGCTGATCACCGCTTTCTCGAACTGGGTCAGTGGTGGCATGCAGGTCAATGGCACGATCCAGCAAATCGGCGGCATTCTTGCATCGCTGTTTTTGCCGATCTGGCAGCAGCTCGTGGCCTTGTTCCAGACGCAGCTTGTACCGATGTGGTTCCAGCTTCAGACCGCGATCAAGCCGCTGACACCAATGTTTCAGCAAGTGGCCATGGTCATCGGCGGCATTCTGTACGCGTCGTTTGTCACTGGTATCGCGATTATCCGCGGATTCATCGGTATGCTGAGCGGTCTATTGACCGGCGTCGTCCTGGTCGTACAAGGCATCGTCCAGACCTGGCAAGGCGGCATGCAATTTTTGCAGGGTGTCGCGTCGTTGTTCGTCGATTTGTTCACAGGCAAATGGAATCAACTCGGCACTGACCTGAGCAACATTGCAGGCGGCATCGTCAAGATGTTCCAGGGCATGTGGACAGCCATCGCAGGCGTTTTCGTCTCGGCCATCAATGGGCTGATTGGCCTGGTCAATGGCTTCCTGCAAGGCATCATCAGCGGCCTCAATACCGTGCTTTCAGCGACGCATCAAGCCACGATTAGCGTTGGTAACATTCCGATGCTCAGTGCCCCCGCCGTGGCCGGTGGGAACTTTGCCAACGCGTTCACCCCGACCGCATCGTCTGCGCAAGGCGTGACCTCATCGACGCAGAATCAGTCGAATTCGATGATGTCGCTGCTGTCCAATCAGCTCGCCGCGCTCAACAAACAGCAAGCTTCGCAGAGCATCATCACCCAGGCCAACGCGGCCAGCAATGCCAACACGGCGGCCGCAGCCAACCAGCTCAACAATGCGACCGTGCCAGCGACGACCGCAGCGGTGAACTCTGGTACAGCCAAGAGTGCAGCGGCAGCAGCGAAAGCAGCGGATACCGCGAACGCACAGCGTCTTCGTCTGGCCACTGATCAGCAAAAAGCCATCACGGCCAGCGATTCGCCCGCTGTGCAAGCCCTGGTGAACCAGAGCAAAGCCGCAGCGGCCAAAGGCGACACAGCCACCGCAGCCGTCTACGCACAGCAAGCCGACACGCTGGCGAATCAGCAACACGCAGCGGCCGTCAAAGCCGCCACTACTGCCAAGACAGCCGCGCATCATGCCGCCGTCCTTGCCGCCGCAGCAGCCAGGAAAGCGCAGGCCACCAAGAACCACGCCGATATCATGAAAGCCAAAGAGGCAGCAGCAAAGTCCAAA
>CAIYGK010000512.1 GCA_903925725.1 uncultured beta proteobacterium
AAACCTTGGACTAGGTGTTACTCCTAGTGCTTGGACTTCTTATAAAGCCATCCAAGTTGGCGCAACAGGTGCTGCATCTTTTGCATCTTCAAATTCAAGTGAAGCGACAATTTTTGCAAATGCCTATTTGAACGGCGCTTCATTCAAGTATGTGAATTCTGTTGCAGCCAGTTATTACAGTCAATCCTCTGGAAGTCATGCTTGGGCAGTAGCCCCCTCCGGCACAGCAGGTAACGCAATCAGCTTCACCCAAGCAATGACATTGGATGCTAGTGGTAATTTGTTGGTGGGGACTACAACCTCCGGCCTTGTGAATGCAAATTCTTGTTCGTTGCAGCCTGCTGGATTCGCAGTTGTTAATCATGTCTCTGGTGCTGCATCAGGTTCTGTATACGCATATTTTGGTTATAACGCATTAAGTATTGGGACAATCACACAAAACGGTACAACAGGCGTTTTGTATAACATCGCTTCGGATTACCGTTTAAAAAACATTGAAGGCCCTGTGACAAATAGCGGTGCGTTTATTGACCGCTTAAACCCTGTGCAAGGCTCATGGAAGTCTGACGGTTCACGCTTCATTGGCTTCTTGGCGCACGAATTGCAAGAGGCTTCTGAAACCGTTGTGGGCACTGGCGTGAAGGATGGAGAGGAAATGCAGGCAATTGACTATTCCAATCCTGAACTGATTGCCAACTTGGTGGCCGAACTTAAATCTCTCCGTAAACGCCTTGCAGCCGCAGGCATCTAACCCAAAGGAAATATCATGACTGCAACAATCACTTGGTCTGTCACCGCGATGGACGCCTACCCTCAAGCAGAGGGTCAAACCGATGTCGTCTTTACCGTTCACTGGATTTGTGCCGGTGTTCAAGATGCCTACAACGCAAGCGTGTACAGCACCTGCGGCGTTACCTACTCGGCTGGTACACCCTACACGCCCTACGCTCAATTGACGCAAAACCAAGTGCTTGACTGGATTTGGGCGGGTGGCGTGGACAAGGCTGCTACGGAATCTGCTGTTAACCTGCAAATTGCTAACCTGATTAACCCGCCCGTGGTTCAGCCCCCGCTGCCTTGGTCTGCCTAAGCTAACCTTCGTTCTGGCGCTGACGCTGCTTACCCCAGCCAGCGCGGAAAAGAAGTACGAGTGCGTGCGCTGGTACTGGCGTGGGGATGTGTACGACCGCAAGGTGTATTGCTTAGAATGGCGTGAGAAAAACGGGAAGCTGCCACCCGATCTTGGCAGCAATTTGAAAGGAACCACGATATGGCAAACGAAAAATCCCAAATCGTAACTCTGGATGGTGTTGAGCATGATGCAAGTACGTTCACTGAACAACAAACTTTGATGTTGAATCATTGCATTGATTTGGATCGCAAGATTGGATCGACTAATTTTCAACTGCAACAATTGCAAGTTGGAAAAGATTCGTTTTTGAAACTGCTCAAGGATGATCTAGCAATGACTCAGCCCGTGCAGGACATTGAGCCTGTGGGCCTAACGGACTAAGAAAATGCTAGACCCGATTACCGCGTTTGCCGCTGCCCAAGCCGCCATCAAGGGGGTGAAAGCCGCCATCCAGATGGGCAAGGACATCAACGGCATGAGCGGTGATCTCATGAAGTTTTTTGAGGCCAAGGATGCGGTGGCTAAGGCTGCTGCATCCCCTAAGAAAAGCACCTTCGGTAAGTCCGATACCGCTCAGGCGTTTGAGACGGTCATGCACGCCAAGCAGCTACAAGATGCCGAGGATGAACTGAAGCAGATGCTGATCTGGTCAGGACAAGCTGATGTGTGGCAGGCCATCGTCAGGGAACGCAACAACCTTGTGCAAAAGCGCAAGTCGGAGGAAATTGCCATGGAAAAATCAAAATCCAAACGCAAACAAGAGATTGAAGAAACCATAGAGATGGTACTTGCTGTAGCTGCCGGTGCCCTGCTCATTACCCTGTTGGCTTGGGGCACGATGGAATACGTTGCCTTCATGAAAGCCTAAAATGAAAATGCTTGTGCTGCTTTCTCTGTGTATAGCGGTCGTGTATTTGTACGGTTGCGAAGATCGTTACCGCTACCAGTGCCAGAACCCCGAGAACTTCAACATTCCGGCCTGCTCAAAACCCCGTTGTGAGTTTGACCAAACCTGCCCGGATTATCTCGTGGCACCCGTATTGGAGAAGAAAATTGGC
>CAIYGK010000513.1 GCA_903925725.1 uncultured beta proteobacterium
CCATATTTCGCAAACATTCTGGTCGTCATACAGGATGGGACTACCAAAGTTGCTCAAACACTCCTTTACGCGCGCAACCCAAATGACGCCAGGTTGCTGCTTCAAATGATGTATGGTCGGGACAATGTTCTGAGCATACCGATAAAGATGCCAGCCAGCTCATGAAGCCCCCAAGCCCCCGATAAATACATGTTTACAGGGGGTTTGATATGAGGCTTGAAGAGATTACAGAAGGCACTGCTGCTGAAAAACGTGTTCAGTTTTTGAAGGCCAACGCCAAGGCAGCAGAGGAGAGAGCGAGGCAGATGAAGGCCAGTGCCGAACTGAATGCCGAACGGTTGAAGTTGAAGCAGTCTCGGCAGAAGTTGGCACAGGCTCAGCGATCAAAAGTCTGTACAACGATCAGGCCGTACCGTTAGTGCGACAGTCGATGTCGAGAGGTAGACGCGTTCACAACAGTCTAGGCGTCGTGCACAAATCTCATCAATTCTGGGGACTATGCGTGCTACAAATTTGAAGAATTTACTGCACAAAAAAACGGTCTAAGCTATCGTTTTGATAGCGTTAGACCGTTGTCGTTGGCGGAGGAACAGGGATTCGAACCCTGGATGCGTTTGACCGCATACCGGATTTCGAGTCCGGCGCATTCGACCACTCTGCCATCCCTCCAGATGTGTCGTTGGGCGTACCATGGGAGTTTAACATTAGCTAACGCCTTCGGGTCGGTCCCAAGACTTTGCAAATCTTTGCAAGCTTTTTTATGCTGTTGATTTGTTAATTCTTGTTTATTTTCAACAACTTACACGCCCGAAATTTCGTATACGGTTTGTTTCGAGTCCAGCGAATTCGACCACTCTGCCATCTCTCCAGTATCGAACGGGCTCGATTATATCCATGGGCTCGCTCTTCAAAATTGTTCTGTCATGGCTGACCGTGCTTGCATTCCAGGCCGCTGCCAACGCGACATCCATGCGATTGCCCGATGTCGTGGCACCGCTGTCCTACCGTCTGACTTTGACGATCGATCCGGAGCAGGACAGGCACAGCGGAGAAGTTGCCATCGCAATCGACATCAAGCGTGCCAGCCGCTTGATCCGGCTGTATGGCAGTGGCATCAGTGTCAACAGCGCGGTGCTGAAGACGGCCGATGCCGCCTATGTCGCCAGCGTTAGCTCCGTTGGCGACAAGACGCTTGAGCTCGCGTTTGCCCTGGCGCCGCCGGTTGGCCAGGCTGAACTGATCATGACGTTCACAGGCCACGTTGATGACAAGGCGAGTCAAGGCCTGTTTCGGCAGAAGGAGGGTGGCGACTGGTACGTCTTTACGCAGTTTGAGTCGACGGATGCGCGGCGTGCCTTTCCATGTTTTGACGAACCAGCCTGGAAGGTGCCCTGGACTCTGTCCTTGATCATTCCCGAGAAGCTGAACGCTGTGGCAAACACGCCCTTGTCGCGCGAAGTGCCAATGGGCGCTGGCCTGAAGCGGCTTGACTTCCTGACCAGCCAGCCTTTGCCCAGTTACCTCGTGGCGTTTGGGGTCGGTCCGTTTGACATTCTGGATGCCGGCAAGGTGGGTGCGACGCCTTTGCGCTTTGTGGCGCCGCGTGGACGAGCAGCTGAGGCGCGCTACGCCGCCAGCATGACGCCCGCCATCCTCGCCAATCTGGAAACCTATTTCGGCATGCCGTATCCGTACGACAAGCTTGACCTGATGGCGATGCCCATCACGCTCAATTTCAGTGCAATGGAAAATGCCGGCCTGGTCACCATGGCGTCGCGCGTGCTGCTGGCCAACGCGGATGAGGAAACCAGCAGTTTCCGGCGTGACGTGGTCGAAACATTGGCGCACGAACTGGCGCATCAATGGTTTGGCAATTACGTCACCATGGCCTGGTGGGATGACCTCTGGCTCAATGAGTCGTTTGCTTCGTGGATGGGTGACAAGATCATGGCGCAGGTGGTGCCCGAGTGGCATTCAGAGACCAGCATTCAGCAGGCGCGCACACTGGCCATGCAGTTGGATCGTCTGGCGGTGGCGCGACGCATTCACCAGCCGGTTGATGACGCAGAGTCGCTGGAGAGCGCGTTTGACAGCATCACCTACAGCAAGGGCCAGGCTGTACTGGCAATGTTTGAAACCTGGCTCGGGGCGCAGCCGTTTCAAAGTGGTGTGCAGCGCTACATGAAGAAGCACGCCTGGGGCAGTGCCACAGGTGAAGATTTTGTTGCGGCGCTGGCCGCGGGGCAGGAAGAAGTCGCCAGTGCCTTCAGAAGTTTTACCGAGCAAGCCGGGATACCACGCCTGGACGTCATACTGGTTTGTGCTGGCAAGCCGTTCTTGCAGCTTTCTCAATCGCGTTTTTTGCCAAAGGGATCGAGTGCTTCGGCCGATGCAATCTGGCAAATTCCGGTGACGGTGCGCACGCCCGCCGGCTCATCGCAGCTATTGTTGCAACAGCGCACGGACAAACTCCCTTTGATCGACAGCAGTTGTCCGCCCTGGGTCGAGGCCAACGTCAACGGCGCAGGCTACTACCGGCCGGTGTATGCACCCGGGCAATTGCTGAACTTGTTGGCGCGAGCGGATTCGAGCGTTGCTGAAGTATTGGCCAACCTGGACGATGCCCAGGCGCTGACCGAATCGGGCGATTTGCCGTTGGCCGATGCACTGGTATTGGCACAGCAATACGCAGGAGATTCGCGCCGCGAAGTGCTGGATGCGGCGCTGGCAATCATCCGGTCCGTCGAACCTTCGCTGGCTCTTGAACAGCGCGCAGACTACGCCGCTTTGTGGCAGCGCGCCTTTGGCGCGCGTGGTCGTGCATTGGGCTTGCTGGAGCGGGCCGCAGACTCGGACGATGAACGCCTGATTCGCGAAAGCTGGGTCGGTGTTTTAGCGGACCTGGGGCGCGACCAGAGCCTGCGCACGCAGGGTAGGGCATTGGCGCAAGCCTGGCTGAAGGAGCCGGCGGCGCTGGCCGTCGCCAGCCGCGCCCTCGTCCTGAGTGTTGCTGCGCTCGACGGTGACAAGGTTTTCTTTGACGCATTGGTGCGCAAGGCACTGGCCAGCAATGACCGTTCAGAGCGTGCCGATATTTACGCGGCGTTGAGCCGCTTTCAGCTACCCGAACTGGCACGCTCGGCCCGTGAGCTGTGGTTGTCACCCCAGCACGACATTCGTGAGTTGCTTGAAGCTGCCTCGGATCACGCTGCCAGTAAGGCCTCGGCCGAAGGCATGCTGGAGTTCATGCAGGAAAACTTCCCCGCGCTGGCGGCGCGCCTTCCTGCGGAGTCAGTGAGTCGTTTCCCGCGCTTCTTCAGCTCTTTGTGCGGCGTCGACCAGGCGCTTTCTGCCGAGCGCTTCTTTGGCCCGGCGCTGGCTCCGTACGAGGGTGGTGCCAGCAGCCTGGCACAAACACTGGAGACGATTCGCCTGTGCGCAGCCCAACGCGAACTTCGGCAAAGCGGTCTGTCCACATTCATGGCTCGACCTTGAAGTGCTCAGCAGGCGCTCAGTCTGTAGCGTTCATTTGCTGCAAGGCCTGCAGGACATTGTCCTGGCTGATACCTTCTTGCAACTGAAGAGTCTCTTGCAACTGGCTCAAGGCAAGCGCGCCTTGCTCACGCAGCAGCGAGATTACTTTGGCTGCTTCCTGCGGCGTTGCAAATCCGGCACTTTGCAGCAGCGCGCGGCCACCGCTCTCCTGCAGGTTGAAATAGAACTGGCCGTCGCTCGCGCGGTATTGC
>CAIYGK010000514.1 GCA_903925725.1 uncultured beta proteobacterium
AGGCCACATTGACTGGAGGCGCGACCCAGAGTCGAACTGGGCTCCACGGATTTGCAATCCGTTGCATAACCGATTTGCTATCGCGCCATTGTTCTGACAAAAAAGGGAAGCCTCAGCTTCCCTTTTCGGAATTTGGAGCGGGAAAAGAGTCTCGAACTCTCGACCTCAACCTTGGCAAGGTTGCGCTCTACCAACTGAGCTATTCCCGCATTACAAGCCGCAAATTATAGCGCAAATTATCAGGGGCGGCAGACCATCCCATCAAAACTTGCTCTCTCAATTATCCCTAATGTTTGACGGGCCCGGCATGCGTGCCAGTCGCTGCAGAAACCTCAGCCGGCGCAGCCGCCACCGCCGGCTCTTCGTCTGGCAAAGGGCTTGGCATGCGCTCCAGGGCAATCTCCAGCACTTTGTCAATCCAGCGCACAGGAACAATTTCCAGGCCATTCTTGACGTTCTCCGGAATTTCCTGCAAATCCTTGGCGTTTTCTTCCGGAATCAGCACTGTCTTGATGCCGCCGCGCAGAGCGGCAAGTAGTTTTTCCTTCAGTCCGCCAATCTCCGTCACCTCTCCGCGCAAGGTGATTTCGCCCGTCATGGCGACGTCGGCACGCACCGGAATTCCCGTCATGGCAGAAACAAAGGCCGTCGTCATGGCAGCACCGGCGCTTGGTCCATCCTTTGGCGTAGCACCATCGGGCACGTGGATATGAATATCCTTTTTCTCGAAAAACTCGTCCTTGATACCCAGACGGCGTGAACGACTGCGCACCACGGTGCGCGCCGCCTCGACCGATTCCTTCATCACATCACCCAATGACCCCGTACGGGTGATGACGCCCTTGCCGGGCATCATGGCAGCCTCTATCGTCAGGAGGTCACCACCAACTTCGGTCCAGGCAAGACCGACGACCTGCCCTACCTGATTGAGCTTTTCAGCACGGCCATAAGAGTACTTGCGAACTCCCAGGAAATCGTTGAGATTGTCGGTATCGACCTTGACCTGCGGCACCATCTTCTTGAGTTGCAGGCCCTTCACCACCTTGCGGCAAATCTTGGACAACTCGCGCTCCAGCGAACGCACTCCCGCCTCCCGCGTGTAGTAGCGAACAATGTCCCGTACGGCGTCCTCGGCAATCTGCAACTCCTCCTCTTTGACACCGTTATTCTTGAGTTGCTTGGGCAACAGGAACTTGATCGCAATATTGACCTTCTCGTCCTCGGTATAACCGGATAGCCGGATCACTTCCATCCGGTCCAGCAGGGCTGGCGGGATATTCATCGAATTCGAAGTTGCGACGAACATGACGTCGCTTAAGTCGAAATCGACTTCGACGTAATGATCACCAAATTTGTGGTTCTGCTCAGGGTCCAGAACCTCCAGCAGCGCGCTCGAAGGATCGCCCCGGAAATCGGTTCCCAGTTTGTCAATTTCATCGAGCAGGAACAGGGGATTGCGGGTGCCAATCTTGGACAAGCTCTGTAGCACCTTGCCTGGCATGGCACCGATGTAGGTCCGACGATGACCGCGAATCTCGGCTTCGTCGCGCATGCCGCCCAGAGCCATGCGCACATACTTGCGTCCGGTCGCTTTCGCCACCGATTGCCCAAGCGAGGTCTTGCCAACACCGGGCGGGCCGACAAGGCACAAAATGGGAGCCTTCACCTTTTCCACTCTTTGCTGGACGGCGAGGTATTCAAGAATGCGGTCCTTGACCCGGTCGAGACCGTAGTGATCTTCGTTCAGGACTTTTTCGGCATTGGCCAAATCATGCTTGATCTTGGTCTTGCCGGTCCAGGGCAAACCAGTCAGCACATCAATGTAATTGCGCACCACGGTTGCTTCAGCGGACATCGGTGACATCAGCTTGAGCTTCTTGAGTTCGCCCTCGGCCTTCTTCAGAGCCTCTTTGGGCATCTTGGCAGCCTTGATCTTCTTCTCGATCTCATCAATGTCTGCGCCATCTTCGCCCTCGCCCAACTCCTTTTGAATCGCCTTGACCTGCTCGTTCAGATAAAAATCACGCTGGTTCTTCTCCATCTGCCGCTTCACACGACCACGGATCTTCTTGTCGACGTTCAGAATGTCGACTTCGCGCTCGATCTGCTCAAACAGATTTTCAAGCCTGTCCTTGATACCTGACAGATCCAGCACAGCCTGCTTGCTCTCCAATTTCAGCGGCAAATGAGCTGCGATAGTGTCGGTCAGTCGTCCGGGGTCTTCGATGCTCGAAATCGATGTCAAAATTTCCGGAGGAATCTTCTTGTTAAGTTTGACGTACTGTTCAAACTGTTGCATCACGGCTCGCCTCAGGGCTTCGATTTCGCTGGCCTTGACGCGCGACCGGGTCTCAGGCTCCAAAACCTCCTCAACTGGCGTGACATTGGCGACAAAGTGCAGTTCGCCATCTTCGATCCGGTTCACTCGCGCGCGCTGCTGACCTTCGACCAGCACCTTGACCGTGCCATCCGGCAATTTGAGCATTTGCAGGATCGTCGAAATGCAACCGACCTCGAACATGTCGGTCACCAGCGGATCATCCTTGGCCGCAGCCTTTTGCGCCACCAGCATGATGCGCCGCTCACTCTCCATGGCGGCTTCGAGTGCCTTGATGCTCTTGGGTCTGCCAACAAACAAGGGGATCACCATGTGCGGAAAAACAACCACGTCGCGCAAAGGCAACAGTGGCAGATCCAGGGCATTGGAAGGTAGTGGAGTATGACCAGACATAGAGGAAACCTTTTCGTTACCTGTTGAATATGGATCAGCCGGGTCGCTTTTCAAGCCACCCGTGTGAAATCAAGCCTTGCGCGCTGTCTCGCGGTACACCAGCAGCGGCGGCTTGTTCTCTTCAATTGTCGATTCATCAACTACCACCCTGTCAACGTTGACCGCATTGGGCAATTCGTACATGGTGTCTATCAGCGCTTGCTCCAGAATCGAGCGCAAACCGCGCGCACCGGTCTTGCGAGCAAGCGCCTTCTTGGCAATAGCCTGCAGCGCAGACGGGCGGATCTCCAGATCAACACCCTCCATCGCCAGCAACTTGCTGTACTGCTTGACCAGTGCATTCTTCGGCTCGGTCAGAATCTGCACCAGCGCCTCTTCAGTCAATTCAGCCAGGGTTGCCACTACCGGCATGCGGCCCACTAGTTCAGGAATCAGGCCAAACTTGATCAGATCTTCGGGCTCAACGTCCTTGAAAACCTGGGTCAAACTGCGCTGCGCCTTGCTTTTGACTGTGGCGGCGAATCCCATCCCGGATGACTGCGTGCGGCTGTCAATGACTTTTTCCAGTCCGAAAAATGCACCGCCGCAGATGAACAGGATGTTCGTGGTGTCGATCTGGACGAAATCCTGATTTGGGTGTTTGCGTCCACCTTGCGGTGGCACGCTCGCCATGGTGCCTTCAATCAGCTTGAGAAGGGCCTGTTGCACACCCTCGCCCGACACGTCGCGTGTAATCGAGGGGTTGTCGGACTTGCGCGAAATCTTGTCAATTTCATCAATGTAGACAATACCGCGCTGCGCCCGCTCGACATCGTAATTGCAACTCTGCAGCAATTTGAGAACGATGTTTTCAACGTCCTCGCCGACGTAACCGGCTTCTGTCAAGGTTGTGGCGTCCGCCATCACAAACGGCACGTCAAGCATGCGCGCCAGTGTCTGTGCCAGCAGGGTCTTGCCGGAACCTGTCGGGCCTATCAGCAATATATTGCTTTTGGCCAGCTCGACATCGTCCTTCTTGGCCTTTTCCTTGTGCCGCAAACGCTTGTAGTGATTGTAAACAGCCACCGCCAGAGTTCGCTTCGCCGGCTCCTGTCCGATGACGTAATTGTCCAGATTGGCTTTGATCTCGGCAGGCGTTGGCAACTCCGCAGCGGCGCTACGGGCCGTTGCCGTACCCGGCAACTCGTCGCGGATGATTTCATTGCAAAGTTCAATGCATTCGTCGCAGACAAAGACCGAGGGGCCTGCAATCAGCTTTTTTACCTCATGCTGACTCTTGCCGCAGAAAGAGCAGTAAAGGGTTTTTTCGCTGGAAGCGCCTTTTTTTTCAGCCATTTGAACTACGCCCGTTTCGAGATGACCTTGTCAATCAGTCCGTACTCTTTGCACTCTTGGGCCGACATGTAATAGTCACGCTCTGTGTCGCGCTCAATGCGCTCCAGCGGTTGACCGGTCCGCTCTGCCAGTATCTTGTTGAGTTGTTCACGCGTCTTCAGAATCTCACGGGCCTGAATTTCGATCTCGGTTGCCTGACCTTGACTGCCGCCCGAAGGCTGGTGAATCATGACCTTCGAGTTGGGCAACGAAAAACGCTTGCCTTTTGCACCCGCGGCCAACAAAAATGCACCCATGCTGGCGGCCATGCCAGTACACAGGGTTGACACCTCGGGCTTGATGAAGTTCATGGTGTCGAAAATCGCCATGCCCGCGCTGACCGATCCGCCAGGCGAGTTGATATAGAACGAAATGTCCTTGTCGGGATTTTCGCTCTCCAGAAACAACAACTGCGCCACTACCAGATTGGCCACATGATCATTGACCGGGCCCACCATGAAGATAACGCGCTCCTTGAGCAGACGCGAGTAAATGTCATAGGACCGCTCACCGCGGCCTGATTGCTCAATCACCATGGGCACCATGCCCAGGCCCTGAGTGTCCATCGCAAATCGCTCGTTCATCACATCTCCAGATAGATTCCCTAATGTACCGAAAAATGGTACCGCGACTGTCAGTTTTGCGCCATCAAATCATCAAATGACATATTTTTATCAATGACAACGGCCTTGGACAAGACAAATTCGGTCACATTGTTCTCGATCACGATCGCTTCCACCTCGGCCAGTCGGTTGTTGTCGCCGTAATACCAGCGCACGACGTCCACCGGCTTTTCATAACTCGCCGAGAGTTCTTCAATGTGCGCCTTGATCTGCTCGGGTCTGGCCTGCAGGTTCTGCGAGCGAACCAGTTCAGCAACCACCAGGCCAAGCCGCACGCGGCGCTCGGCCTGTGGCAGAAAAATGTCTTCGGGCAATGGTGTCTTGTCGGCATCCTTGATACCACGCTGCTTCAGATCGGCACGGGCGCCCTCAATCAAGCGGTTCACTTCCGCCTGCACGCTGGCCTTGGGCAGATCGAGTTCAGCCTTGGCCACCAGCGCATCCATCACTGCCTGCTTGTTGCGGGCCAGCAGGCGGAATTTGACTTCACGCTCCAGGTTCTTCCTGACATCAGAGCGCAATCCATCGACAGTCGCCTCGGCAATGCCCAGCGACTTGGCCAACGCATCATTGACTTCGGGCAGATGAGCGGCTTCCACCTTCTTCAGGGTCACCATGAAATCAGCGCTCTTGCCAGCCACATCCTTGCCGTGGTAATCCGCCGGGAAGGCGAGTTGGAAGGTCTTGCTTTCGCCGGCCTTCATGCCAGCAGTGGCGTCTTCAAACTCCTTGAGCATCTGACCGTCCCCGATGATGAACTGAAAATCTTCCGCCTTGCCACCGGAGAAGGCTTCGCCGTCGATCTTGCCTTCAAAATCCAC
>CAIYGK010000515.1 GCA_903925725.1 uncultured beta proteobacterium
GACCAGGCGCACCGCCTCTAGCTTGAATTCCAGGGTGTATTTGCCCCGCTGTTGACCGTCTTTGCGTTTGCTCATTTCGTAATCTCCAATGTCTGAATTTGACCATCAGCTATGGAGTACGTTTTTCGGGGGCAACATCAGTTCGCGACAAATTTTGTTTGTCAGGACGCTCCACACCGGGGAAAAGACGCGATTCGGTACGGACGAAAATTGTGATTTGACCGAAATAGCCCGACCTCCGTACCGTACCCTAAAAAGTCAGGAGGTCGTGAGACAAAACGGTCTTGAGACAGGTTTTTGGGGTGGTGGCCGATGGGCGCAGTCAGGAGCCCTAAGCGCAAAGCCCCGCGTGGTGCGGGGCTTTGGCCAACTTGGAATCGCGCTGAGCGAATTCAAAGTTGAGGTACTGGAGGGTGGGATTCGAACCCACGGTACCTTGCGGTACGCCTGATTTCGAGAGCAAAGCGTCGTTAAAACACTATATAAATCAACACGTTAAAACAAAATATCAATACTTTGCAAATTCTTTGCAAAACCTTCAGCGAAAAGCCAAGTAAAATTGCGTATGAACGAACTTGTCGAAAAATACGATATTGACGACGGACTGTACATCTACCTGCAGCGCAATAGCAAGGTCTGGCTGGCGCGTTTCAAGATCGCAGGCAAGTGGATTTCACGCACGACCAAGCAGCGCGAGAAGGCCAAGGCCATCACCGGCGCGATCAAGGTCAAGGCCGAGTGCGACATCAAGCTTGAACATGGCATCGCGATTCAGACCAAGGCGTTCAAGGATGTAGCCGAACTGGCTAAGCAGCGGATGAATGAAGCACTGCCCGGCACAAAAGGCAAAGGCTCGTTCGCGGATTACAAGCTCTTCCTGGGCAAGTACCACATCCCTTTTTTCGACCGTACGCACATCACCAGCATCGACCGCGCCAAGCTGATCGAGTTTGACGCGTGGCGGGTGAAGAAGTCCGGCAAACCGCTCACGCAATCCACCCTGAAAAGTCACAACGCCGCAATGCAGCGGGTGTTCGACGAAGCGGTCATTCGGAAATGGATGGTGCCGGGACAGGTTCCTGATTTGTCTGCTGCGTCTGGTGCCCCCGGCGCACGGCGTGACTATTTCACTGCTGACGAAGTGACCAAGATCACAAACGCATTTGATGGCTGGATCAGCGAGGGTCGCACGCCCCACACACGCAGCATCCGTCAACTGCTGTATTTTTACTTTCAGTTTGCCGTCTTCACAGGCATGCGTCCCGGCACGGAAATGGACAACTTGCTGTGGAGCGATATTCAAATCAACGACAAGCATGAGTTTCCCCATGTCCTCATTACCGTGCGTAAAGGTAAAACGACGCTGCACACTGGCACTCGTCACGCTATCGGGTACCACAGCCTCATGGAGATGGTCTTGGACATGCACGCCAGATCACTCGACGGAGTGGATACTGAGCATGGCGTACCGGACGATTTCAATCCGCTGGTGTTTCGGTTGCCAAATGGCGGAACGACTGACCAACTCGGCCGCAACTTTACGGCGCTACTGAAGCACCTGAAACTTGAAAACGGGCCGGGTGGCAAGCGCACGCTGTACTCGCTACGTCATACATACATCACCTTGAAGCTGCTGGAGGGCGTGCCAGCAGCGGTGATCGCGAAGCAATGCGGGACCAGCGCGCCCATGATCGAACTGCACTACAGCCACATCACGCCGCTCATGTACACCAAGGAGTTGATTGGCAACGAGGCAGGTCAGTTGACCAAACTTATGCGGCTGTACGCCGATCTTGCGTGATTGACGGACTGCTTTCTTCAAGAAAGCTTGTAGGCCCCTATCGTCAAGGTCCTCAATCAGAAAAAATATTATCCATTTTCCAGCTGACGGTCCTATGATGGATGCGCCTGCCCGCTGCATAAATCACGGCGGAACAGGACTCACGGCGCAAGCCGTGCGAGCACCGTATGGGGAAAGGGAGCCGGGACGTATGAGCCCGTAAGCTGGAACCGGCAGTGCCACCGGGAGAAGGTCTCTGGTTTGCACACGGTGTAGATAGGAGAAAATTATGATTTTTATAAAAAACGAAGAAGGATTTCAACGTCAAGCAATCATCGAATCGGAGGAGAGTGCCAACACGGCGTTCAGCATCGAACCGATGAGTGCCAAGCCATTGGATGTTCAAGAGATACTGGACAAGGCCAATACCCTGCGTTCTGAGGCGTCAAAGGACTGGCAGCAGTTCCACGTCGCTGGCCGTAATGCAACGATGCAAACGATGCAGAAGGTCTACTCCTTGTACTACGTGGTCATGCATAGTGACACGAAGGACAAGATTCTTGGACGGATGAAGGCGAAGTTGCCGGAGAAGAAAGTACGCGAAAACACGAAAGAAGCCGCGATATTCATTCGCTATGTGTTCGAAGACTTTGATGACAAACAGGTCCACGTGTACGCCACGAGCCTGGAAGTCGGATTTAGCAAGCTGATCGAGCCTAACGGCTTCGTCACTTGGGTCGAGGGGAGCACGGGTGGGTTTGAAGGCATTCGTGCCACCGCTACAAAAGCCGCCGGGGACGCGTCGAAGGCCGAACTTTGGGAATTGGGAATGGGTTGGGCTCGTGGAGCGGACGTAGTTGAAACCGTGAAAGCGGACGATTGGGATGAGGACGAACCGTGCCGCATTCTGATTGCGATGCCAAATGGTAATGGAACTGCCAGTGTTAA
>CAIYGK010000516.1 GCA_903925725.1 uncultured beta proteobacterium
AGAGCAGCGTGTCAAACGCAATGCGTGGTCGGGTGATGGGCATCTGGGCGGTGGTGTTCGGGGGCATGATGCCCTTGGGCGGCCTCGAATCAGGCTTCCTGTCGCAGGCCGTGGGCGTGCCGTGGACAATCACCGTGGGGGCAGTGATTTGCGCCGGGGCGGGGCTGGTGGCTTGGTGGGTGGTTCGCCATAATCCCACAACCCCGGGTGGACCGCAGGCGTGAAAACAGTCAGTGCAGATAACGCTGTCAGTGGTGTGTAAGTCGTGAACTACAGCAGCACCAGCTGACTTCCCGCCGGTTCCCGCAGGCTGCTAACGCCTAGGGTGCTTTCAGTTTCTGATCTGCTTCATAAATTCGACGGGCAGTGACTACCAATTCTGGATTCTCGGTGAGTTGTGCCCAATGCGAGAGACTGCGGACGAAGTGGCGATAATCAATACCTTTGGACTTTCCGCTGCGAGTGGTTTCCTGACCGAGGCCGGTGCGCGTGTTGCCTGCGACTTCCACGGTGCCGTCGGATTTGATGCGCGTGAGCAGCCACGCAAACGCCTTGTCCAGCATCGGTTTCATTTCGGTCCGCAGAGCATCGTCAGCAACCATCTGGTAATAAATGCAGGCATATCCGAGACCGAGTGCCTGATAGTGGCTGTCATAGCCGCCCTTCTCTGGATTCACGCCATCGGGTCGCTGAAAGGCGATGCCGTTGCGGATGAACGCGATGGATTTCTCGATCAAATCCCTGTCGTGGCACAGCACCCCTGCTTCTCCAAGGGCCGCCGCATCAAGGTAACGACGATGAGCATAAGGCAACTCCGGCGGACATCCGGGTAGTTTGCTATTTGCGGGCTTCCTGCCTGACCAGACCAACGCATACACGTCAGGACGCACCATCCAGCGCGCCGCCGCCAGCAACTTCGGTTTGAGCGTGTTGACCTCATCCGCAAACTCCGAGCGCACGGGCGAGGCTTCGATGAGCAGCAGCGCGTGAGCGGTGGTTTCAACAAAAAACGCCGCACTATGATAGCAGTCGTGATGGTTAAACATCCCGTCAGCGTCCATGTGCGCAAAGCCCCATTCCAAAACTTTCAGCCCCCAGCGCACCTCATCTTTATTCCCAAAGGCCAACCCAGCAGCTACGTAGTCTCCGCCGAAGCGCTGATCCTCGATGAACCACGGCAACGATTTGTTTGTTTCCCACTTGGCGTTCACGCCCATTGCGCCCGACTGCATTTGCCAATCCCGTGGAGGCGACTTGTGAACGGCCTGAATGGTCTCTTTCATGAAGTCGCTGGTTTCATAAGCAAGATTACCTGCCACGCCCAAGATAGCAGGCGTCGCGGCTACGGACAGCGCAGCCAGCGGAGTCAGAAGCAGGGCGAGCAGGACGGACTTCATGGCGGGGTGCATGATTGCATACTAGAGAAATCGAGGACGTGGTCAACGAGCGTCAAGGTCGCCGCGGTGCTGGCCGTGGTGTGGAGGCGCATGGCGTTTGTTGATGTAATTACCTGCCATTCTCAAAAGGCTTTTCGGCAGGAACAACCACGGGAGCGATGACCGATTTCCAAACGGCATAGCCAGCGGGCAGCATGTGGATGTTACCGGGAATGAAACACTCGGCCTTGGGCTGGCCATCCGCGCCGATGAGCGGAGTGGTGGTATCAACAAACTTCATCCAAGCCTGAGTCTCGCACTCCTTACGCAGCAAATCGTCGGTCTTGCGCACGTCGTCGATCTTATCGAAGCGCTTGCCGGGGCTTGGCACGAGGCCGAGAACATAAAGACGGGTCTCCGGCAACGCCACGTGCAGCTTGCGATTGAGCTTCTGGAAGTTCACCAGCACGTCCTCGGGTTTGCTTCCGGCGGCGATGTCGTTGCTGCCCTCGTAAAGGATCACCGCACGGGGCTTGAAGGCAATCGCGAGGTTGTCGATGAAAAGATCCGCTGCCTGATACATACGGCTGCCGCCGATGCCATAGTTGTGGACGGTCAGGGGCGCGAGATCCACGGACACGGTCTTCCAGAACTCCATGTGCGAGCTGCCGATACAAATGATGTCGCCGGGGACAGGCGGGTCTTTGCGGGCGGTCGCCAACACCTTCTCATACTTCA
>CAIYGK010000517.1 GCA_903925725.1 uncultured beta proteobacterium
AAACCTATAATTTGACCACATTTCCGCCCTCCATCAGGCCTCAGGGCCACGGCAAGACGTCGGCACTTACGCAAACCCATCATGAAGATTCAACCAGACATCATCGGCGTACAGTCAATCAGCAGCTACGGCCCCGACTGGATCGGCGTCGCAGGGGAGAGAATCGCCACCAGCGTAGTGATCGGATCGCGTGGCGAACGCTTTGCCTGGAACTGCAAGCGATTTGAGGATCTTGATGCCGGACATTTCGCTCAACTTGCCGCGCTCGATCCTGAGTTGGTCATCTTTGGCAGTGGCAACAAGCTTCGTTTCCCACAGGGACACTGGGTAAAAGCATTGATTGATCAGCAGATCGGTATTGAAACCATGGACATGCAGGCCGCCTGTCGCACCTACAACGTCCTGGCTGGCGAGGGACGCACGGTTCTCGTCGCCCTGCTGATCGAGACGACATAGGGATAACACCGGCGCCGTCAAGGCGGTAGCGCACCGTTTTCAGGGTAAAATCTTGCATCGAGGTCGCAGGCTCCGCAACGCTGTCAATTGATAGAGCCAAGGACTTGAAAGAACGACGCATCCTGTCACACGAGATTTAAGAACCATGGCAATCGTTGTCAACAAACCTATTCCTGAATTCGAATCCAATGCCACCAGTGGCATCAAAGTCTCCAACACCTCCCACCTCGGAAAAATCGTCATCCTCTACTTCTATCCGAAGGACAACACGCCAGGGTGCACAACGGAAGCGATGCAGTTCCGTGACAAGTACCGGGATTTTCTCAAGGCCGGAGCCACCGTGTTCGGCGTCTCTCGTGACAATATGAAATCGCACGATGAGTTCAAAGCCAAACTGGAACTCCCCTTTGAATTGATCGCCGACACGGAAGAGAAGATGTGCCACATGTTCGGTGTCGTCAAGAACAAGATCATGTATGGCAAGAAGGTCAAGGGAATCGAACGCAGCACTTTCCTGATCGGATCGGATGGCATACTGAAAGAGGAGTGGCGTGGCCTCAAGGTCCCGGGTCATGTCGACGACGTACTCAAGGCTGTCAAGGATTTGAAAAAAGTCGCGGCACTCGTCTGACTCTGACGAATGCCCTTACCTACCGCTCCCGCCAAGCGCGCAGCACTGCTTTCCGAGCAGGACTACGACCGACCTGCGCAATTTCCACCGAAAGCCCTCAAGGCGGAGCCGTCATCTGGCCGGGTGCCCGGCGCGTCAGCCACCCCCAGTCCTGACAGCCCCGCAGCAGCTGCAAAGGCAGGTTTGATTGCCGTCGTGCCCAGCGCTCGCAGCTCGGACGGCCAGGGCAGGATTGTTCCAGCAACGGCTGCTGCCCCGGTGGCTCGAGCCGAGCCTGCCGCAGCGCCCAAGGTACGGTCAAGGAAGACGAATCACACAGGTCCGGCCAAGCTGTTCGTACTCGATACCAATGTGTTGTTGCACGATCCGATGTGCCTGTTCCGATTCGAAGAACACGACATCTTTCTGCCGATGATCGTTCTTGAAGAACTCGATGCCCACAAGAAAGGCATGACCGAAGTTGCGCGCAATGCACGCCAGACCAGCCGCACACTGGACGCCCTGGCTGGACATCAAGGCTCTGACATTGCCGCCGGACTGGCTCTGAACAGCACAGGTCACCGTGAGGCCGGTGGCAAGCTTTTTTTCCAGACACAGCTTCTGAACTACACGCTGCCAAGCAGCCTGCCTCAGGGCAAGGCTGACAACCAGATTCTGGGTGTCGTCGAGGCATTGCGCCAACAGTACGCGCCACGGGAGGTGGTGCTGGTGTCCAAAGACATCAACATGCGCGTCAAGTCGCGTGCGCTGGGTCTCGCAACTGACGATTACCAGAATGACAAGACGCTCGAGGATGGGGATCTCCTGTACTCGGGCGCGACGGCATTGCCTGCCAATTTCTGGACTACACACGGCAAAACGGTGGAGAGTTGGCAACAGGGTGTGCATACTTTCTACCGGATTACGGGTCCGATCGTCCCGAACCTGCTGGTCAATCAACTTGTCTATTTTGAGTCACCCGGTGAGCCAAGCCTGTACGCCCGCGTGACGGAAATCCGCGGTAAGACGGCAGTCTTCAAGACACTGAAGGACTACACGCACCTGAAGAACTCGGTTTGGGGTGTAACCATGAGAAACCGTGAGCAGAATTTCGCGATGAATCTGCTGATGGATCCGGAAATTGACTTCGTCACCTTGACCGGCACGGCAGGCACAGGCAAGACATTGATGGCACTGGCTTCAGGCCTGACACAGGTACTGGACGACAGACGCTATACCGAAATCATCGTGACGCGTGCCACCGTCAGTGTTGGTGAAGACATTGGTTTCCTGCCTGGAACAGAAGAGGAAAAAATGGGTCCCTGGATGGGGGCGTTGGATGACAATCTTGAGGTCCTGGGCAAGACCGACACCAGTGCCGGCGAATGGGGTCGCGCTGCAACGTCCGAGTTGATCCGCAGTCGCATCAAGATCAAAAGCATGAATTTCATGCGAGGGCGCACCTTCCTTAACAAATACGTCATCATCGACGAGGCACAGAACCTCACGCCAAAGCAGATGAAGACCCTGGTGACACGAGCCGGTCCGGGCACCAAGATCATTTGCATGGGAAATCTGGCGCAGATTGACACGCCCTACCTTACCGAAGGTTCTTCGGGTTTGACTTTCGCAGTTGATAAATTCAAGGGCTGGCAGCACGGCGGACATATCACGCTGGCGCGCGGCGAGCGCTCGCGGCTCGCCGACTATGCCAGCGAAGTTCTGTAGACGCGGGTCTGGCCCGCAAACCTTAGAAGTCTCCGCCGCCGCCCTGTGCCAGGGATTCAAACTTGGTGATCGGTTTGAGGAAGGCGAGTTTCACCATTCCGGTCGGACCATTGCGTTGCTTGGCGATGATGACCTCGGCCACGCCAGGTTCCTTGCAGGCATCCTTGGTGTAATACTCGTCGCGGTAAATGAACATGATGATGTCGGCATCCTGTTCGAT